>JANLWZ010000288.1:0-1815 GCA_031364865.1 Elusimicrobiota bacterium | reverse complement strand
CCTTGCCTTAAGAAATTCGATATCGCGAGCAATATCTGCGTGGGCATGGGCAAATTGCCGCCGAAGCTCGAGAACACGCTTTTAAATGTTGGGATGACGAAAATGAGGAGGAATAGAGTGACGGCGCCTGCCACGCCGCAGATCACCGAAGGATAAACCAGAGCACCTTTCACTTTACCCTTGAGTTCTTCAGCGGCTTCCAGATACGCCGAAAGTCTTTCCAGAATGGCGTCCAGCACGCCGCCCGTCTCGCCGGCTCGAATCATGGAGACATAGAGTTCTTCGAAAGCAATCGGATGCTTCTTCATGGCGTCGGCAATCGTGACGCCGCTTTCAATGTCGGTGCGGATCGCCGTAATAATGCCTTTAAAAACGGGGCTGGCAATTTGTTCGCCCAGGATATTCAGTCCTTGTACAATCGGAACTCCCGCGGAGACCAGAGTGGCGAGCTGACGACTGAAAATGACGAGATCCTTGCTGGCGACGCCGCCTTTAAAAGGGTTGAGCTTGGCCAGGAAATTCCTGGATTCCCCCGCCTTCACTTCGTTGATGGCAAGCACGGTAAGGCGCTGGCCACGAAGCTTGTCGGTCGCGTGGCGCTGCGCAGGTGCGTCAACGACGCCTTCGACCGTTCTGCCGGACGTATTCTTTGCGGTGTATTTGAATTGCGCCATTACATTCTCCTGATCACGCCATTTTCCTAGCGTCGTTGCCGCCGCGCTGCATCAGGCGTTTCAAATCATCGGGATCTGTAGAAGCCGCTAAAGCCTCCTGGTAACTGACCTGATGCCTGGCATAAAGATCCAGCAGCGCCATGTTCATCGTCTGCATGCCGAATTTCGCGCCCGTCTGCATCGCAATGATGATCTGCTCTATTTTTTCTTCGCGAATCAGGTTGCGGATCGCCGGTGTTGCGATCAGAATTTCTACGGCCAGGGCTCTTCCAGAGCCCGTGATGCGCGGCAGGAGCTGCTGGCTGAAGACGGCCTGCAGCACGAAAGAAAGTTGAGCGCGTACCTGAGACTGCTGGTGAGGCGGAAAGACGTCGATGATGCGGTTGATGGACTGTGCCGCATCCGTCGTATGCAATGTGGCGAGGACCAAATGCCCTGTCTCAGCGATATTCACGGCGGCTTGAATCGTTTCAATATCGCGCATTTCTCCAATGAGAATAATGTCCGGGTCCTGACGCAAGGCGTATTTAAGGGCCTGGCCGAAGGAGGTCGTGTCGCCGCCGACTTCGCGCTGATTGATAATGGATTTTTTGTGCGTATGCACAAACTCGATCGGATCTTCAATGGTCAGGATGTGGCCTTGATGGTTCTCATTCATGTGGTCGATCATCGAGGCCAGCGTCGTGGATTTGCCTGATCCTGTCGGGCCCGTGACGAGAATGAGTCCTTTCGGGATTTTGAGGATGTCAAAAGTAACGGGCGGCAGTCCGAGCTCATCGATCGGCTGAATTTTCTGCGGGATCGCACGTAACGCCGAACCCACAGCCCCTCTCTGGCGGAAGACGTTCATACGTACACGGCCGATGTTTTTTATGCCGAAGGAAATGTCCAGCTCGTTCATCGATTCAAAGCGCTGTTTCTGCGTGTCCGTCAAAAGCGAATACACCAGGCGCTGGCAGATCTCGGCCGTGAGCTTGGGAAACTGCATCTGAACCATTTGGCCATCAATGCGCAGCATGGGCGGCGCACCGACCGTGATGTGCAGGTCGGAAGCTCTCTTTTCCATCATGACCCGCAGCAATTCCGACATGTCGAGCACGCTCTGCGACGTGTTCACCGGCGTAGGTTGAGGCGCTGGATC
>JANLWZ010000270.1:0-1987 GCA_031364865.1 Elusimicrobiota bacterium | reverse complement strand
GGGAGACGACAACAACAAGCTGGTCGCGGGACAGGACGGCGCAGCCCTGCGTCCAACCGCGTTTCGCCACTGGCTTCGTCCCTTTTGAACCGCCACCATCCTTGATCTGTTCCGGCATCCAATACTGATGCCGCTCGATGTCGAAGCCGACCACGTCATAGCCTTCGGAAAGCAAGCCTTCGGTCCAGCCTCCGAGGCCGCAGAAAAGATCAATGGCCAGTGGCTTTGCTGCGCGCTTGGCGGTCATAGACCGCCCCACTGTTGGGCCATTGCGGCGGCGATTCCTGGAAGTGTCCTGCTGCGCTCTTTCCATCGATCAGGACCGGGTGAGGCATGATGAACACGCGGTTTGCGGCCATCAACAATGTCAGTCGGAATTAGTTTCGGCAATCCCTTGAGCCAGAGGCATGTTGCCTTTGTCTCCCCATGACCGAATTGCCATGGCTGTATGATCTGCGTCGGTTTTCCGAGCATAGATTTCGTACTGATAATGCTTATTGGATTCTCTATGGCTACCAGATGAATCTTGGTGGTCCACAGAGCTTCTACAAAAGACAGGGCCTCCTCCTGCTCCTTTTCCTTGCCTTTGAACCAGCGCGCACCGCTTACCGCCAAATGAGTGCAGGGTGGATGTGCAATCATCAAGTCCCATTCCTGATCCAGGACGGTCAGCACATCACCATGGAAATGATGCCCCCACTTTTCGGATGGAAGAAGATCACACGACCAGGCATCATGTCCGAGAGCGTCGAAAGCATCCCGCACCGTTCCAGAAAACTCACATGCGACAAGGACTCTCATTGTGCTGCGCGCTTGGCGTTGAGGGAGGAGGGGCGGGAGGTCATACTTTCTTTCCGATCGCGGCGTACATGGCTTTCATAGCCCCAGCGCCCCCTGCTCTGCCCGTACCTTGTCGTAGTCGTCGCCGGGGAACATCTTCTGCTGACGCTGCGCGTTCTCGATACGCTGGCAGCGCGATGTCGAAGGTTGGATAGTTCATCTATCCGCCAGAATTGGATTCTTAGTAAAATAATGTTCGCGTCCATGAACGCCGGATGAAATTATCCTGAGAAACTGCCGTTGTGCCGTGCGACTCATTGGCAGGCTTTCATGGGGAGTGAAAATCCCTATCTTACGAA
Source organism: Elusimicrobiota bacterium (assembly GCA_031364865.1). Lineage (GTDB taxonomy): Bacteria > Elusimicrobiota > Elusimicrobia > 2-01-FULL-59-12 > 2-01-FULL-59-12 > JANLWZ01. The sequence continues at coordinate 848 of JANLWZ010000270.1, read as the reverse complement.
CCTCACCGGCCTTCATCAGAATCGCATCAGAATAGGGATATTGTTCGGCAACGTGCCCAATATCCCCGTCGCGGCTTGTGTCTGGGTGCCACCCATCCCATATGGCGCAGGAGTCATCTATATTATTCGATAACAGAATCTCCACATCTGCGTCCAGCGTGACGAGTTCAGAGTCTCCCCAACTTCCGCCCCATACGCACACCCTGTCAGGACGAACGCCGACTTCCGTGTGCAACGCGCGAGCCATTCGTGAACGCTTTCCTCGATGCGGTTTACCAGCACGGGCGACGGATTCATCTATCGTTAGGAATCCAATATCCCCGGCCAGCAGGAATGCGGAAGCGATGATGGTGGAGTAAGAATGGTATTCCTTCGGCACAGAATCTGGATCACCTTGAATGTACGGCATCATCAAGCACCGCAAACCAGTGAAATCAGGGAATTCAATTCTTTCGCAAAACATACATCTCTCCTTAATCAAAATGAGTCTGCCTATAACGTCGCGTTGCCGATCACTTCCTTGCGCTTCCACGGATTCACGTCATCCCCTCACGCTTCAATGCTTCACGATGCACTTCCTCATTGACAACCATTACGTCCTCCAAAGACAAGCACCTCCTAATCGGACAGCCCTTCTCCTTCACCAGCCGGTCGCCGGAGTTAAGCCGCTTCTGGTCCGGCGCTTCCGGGTCGCGTATCTCGATCAGCTTGACCACGGACATTTTCCAGACCGTAAGATCCCAACTGGAATTTGTCCTGTGGACGCCGAATCCGAGGCGCGTGAAATAGCCAGCGATCTCCTTGGAGTTGGCATCGGTGCGGTGCTTGCGAAAATAGGTCATTTCCTC
>JANLWZ010000266.1:0-5602 GCA_031364865.1 Elusimicrobiota bacterium | reverse complement strand
TGGCCTTTGCCGATCGGCGCCATGAGATCAATGACGCGGGACGTTAAATCGTCTTTCTTATATTCTAAGGTGATGCGTTTTTCGGGATAAAGTGGTGTGAGGTTGTCAAACAGCGGTCGTTCACGGAGCATTTCCAGGTCTGAGCCATTGACTGACTTTACTTGGAGAAGGGCAAAGAAGCGCTCCTGCTCCTTGGGAGGTCTGACGTAGCCGGCTACCGTGTCGCCTTTACGCAGACCAAACTTTTTGATCTGGGAAGGAGAGATATAAATGTCGTCTGGACCCGGGAGATAGTTGTAATTGGGACTTCGAAGGAAGCCAAAGCCATCCGGAAGAATTTCCAGGACGCCTTCATCGTAGATCATGCCGCTTTCTTTGGCCTGACCTTCCAGGATCTTGGCAATCAGTTCCTGTTTTCGCAGCCCGACCGGCGTTTCCAGCTTCAAATCTTTGCCGATCTTCTGCAGCTCAGCAATCGTGAGCTTGGAAAGAACGGTTAAATCCATCTTTGGCTCAGCGGGTGTTGGACGGCGCGCTTCCTCCGCGGACGGTTGACCGTTCGTGGGGGTGGCTGGTTTGGGGGACGACGATGGGTTTTCTTGGTTCAAATTCTTTGGGATTCGCTTCTTGGTCCAGCTGGGTAAGAAGACTAAACTGGGATGATTATAACCCTCGCCTCTTCAAAGTCAAGTGCTTATTTTCCCTGCGGCTGCTGATAGTCCACTGGAACAAAGGACCCGTGAGAGCGGATCATATCCTCCACCGTGGGTACATGATTGGGATCGCGCAGCATCGCCTGATCAGCCGCCCTGGCGGCATAACCCTCATCCGACATCAAGGCTATGCGATGTGTCGGGTCGTTCAAGGAGATCACCTGCATGGGGTTGCTGAGAACAGAATGCTTCGGTGCCAACCAGCGAGGAAGAGTTTCCGATACCGCGGCATTCACAGACTCATCAAGCTGGTCACCGCGGGCTGGAGAATAAAAGTTGTCGGCAACACCACTGAGCGGCAGCCGTCTGAAGACGATGTCTGGGACGTCAATCGCAAGTCGATCTTCAATCAAATGCCCTGTCTCATCATAGATGGCAATGATCTTGCGGCCGTCCAAGCGATAAATGTAATGCCCGATCCTCAGGGAGTTTAAAGAAATACTGATACGTTGACGAGAAACTTTCACGACATCTTCTCCGGGCTTCAATGATGGCGGACGACGCAGGAAAAAAGGAATGTCTGATTCTTCTTCCTCTTCCTGAACGGCTCGATTGGGGGAGTACGAAGACATCATGCCGTTTTGGTCTGCAAAAACGGCCGCCATGAATAGATATTTCTGCAAGCGAAAACCGCTTTTTGTATGGACCACTGATTCGACTGCGTTCCAAGCCATGTCGTCTGTATCCCTGATCCAAGACGCATAAGTCTCTGCAAAATCCTCTTTTTGATTCGACTCCGCATAGCTCGAGATAAAGTCACCCCCTGCTTTGGAGTCGCGATGAAAGGCTATCCACTCCTCTTTTTGGACCTCGGTCAGCATGCGGTGCGCTACAAGATGTCCTGCCTCATGGAAAACCGAATGGCGCAAATCGATGGCATTGGGGTCGCGAGGTGTCCTGAAGAGAATAATTCCCTCATTTTCGATCGCAATACCGCTGGCCATGCCTCTCCCATCTGCGGAAGTTGGAAGTTTAGCTGCATATCCAGCAATGGCAGAAATATAGCGAAGGTGTTGTGCCGGCAAAACATTCAATGCGGACTGAATGGCATCGATTTCACTGGCTGTGAAACCATTCGTAGACGATGTCTTGATGGGTATTCGAATGTCCGGAGCGTCGGCGCGTGTATACGACGTTACGGTCTGCAACTTGTTGATGTCCCGCCTGTATTTGTCATCAGGATTACATCCCGTAAGCGATAAGCCTGCAAGAACAGGTAAAAGTCGTAGGAAACGATTTGGCGGGAATGGGTTCATAAGGTTCTTTAGGCCTATTAATTATAGTGCTGCTATATTACGATAAGGTTAACAGCTTCGACTGCAACGCGTTTTTCACTTCGCGCCGTAATTTAGAGCTATTTCCTGTGTTTCTCACCACAATATCTGCTCCTTTAAGCTTCGACGCAAGCGGCCATTGGGCTTTCAAGCGAGCCAATGCCTGAGAGCGTGAAAGCTTGTCACGCTTCAGCATTCGCGAAAGCTGTTGCGGTCGGCTGCAGTAAACGACTAAGATTCGGTCTACCAAATGAGTCAGCTTGGCTTCAAAAAGCAGCGGAATATCCACCGCGATGACGCCATGATGCCGTTGAATAAATCGCTTGAGCTCGCGAATGACCTGAGGGTGCACCATGCGCTCGAGCCGCTTCAGTTGCGCAGGGTTTGAAAAAACAACCAGAGCCAGCTTTACGCGATTAATCTGCCGATCGTTGTCCAGCACGCCTGAGCCGAAAGCTCTGACAATCGCTCGGTAGGCGGGTTTGCCTTTTTTGATCACGTCATGCGCTAGGTCGTCCGAAGAAATCCCAGGAATACCTTTTTGCGCCAAGAGCCGCATCACGGTAGTTTTGCCAGAAGCAATCCCCCCCGTAACGCCGACGACAAGACGCTTCATTTCTGACACCTGGGACAAAATACGCTGCCGCGACCGCCCACGCGAATGCCGCGCAGAATCATGCGACAGAGAGGGCAAGGCTTTCCAGCTTTGCGATAAACGTTATGGAGTGTTTGCGCTGACCCTGAAGATCCTGTGGCGTCTCGATAATTTCTACTCGTAGAACCTCGATGCGTGATCGCCGTCTCAAGAGTCTCTTTTAGAGCGTCCAACAGCTTACTGCGCTCAGCAACTGAGAGACGACGGCTGGCACGTGTTGGACGAATAGCCGCTTTAAAAAGCGCCTCCTGGGCGTATATATTTCCGATCCCCGCCACGCGGCGTTGATCCATTAATAAGGTGTGCACGGGTGTCGTTCTTCCTCGAAGCGCCGCGGCAAGGCGCTCTAGATTAAGTTCGGTCAAAGCATCCGGGCCCAGCGGATTATCTTCACGCAAAGTCTCGCTGGGAGACAATAACCAGACTTCAGCAAAACGTCGTTGATCGTAAAGCCCCAGGAATTTATCGCCGGATAGCTCGAGCAACCAGCGTGGCTTTGTCGAGGGCGTACTGTCCGAAACAATCAGTTGGCCTGTCATACGTAAATGAACCACCACCTGATAATCATTGCTGAGGATCATAAGGAGATATTTTCCCTTACGCTTGAAGCCTGAAAGCTTCGTGCCAACGATGACCTCCCGCCAGCGCTTCACGTCGCGCTGATTCATCAGGCGCGCATCCTGCACGTCAAGAGAGTGAATAGTGCGATGGAGGATCAGGTCTTCGAGGTCTCGGCGAATGGTCTCCACTTCTGGCAATTCCGGCATCAGTGCTTTCTCTTAGAGTAGCGGTCCATGATCCTTTTCTCTTCCGGCGTTAGGCTTTCCGCGCCTTCCTTTAATACTTTTTCCAGGATGTAGTCGACTTTCGTCACCAGCTCGTCCGTCACTTCGTGCAGTTCGATGGGCTTGCGTGGTTTCCGCCAAGAACGCACAAGGGTATGCCAGCGAATATTCAGACCGCCGGAGAATTTCAGATAGACATACCCTGTTACCATTCCGGCCAGATGAGCGTACCTTGAAATACCAGCCCCACCTCCAGAGAAGCCTGCGAAGAACTCAATCAGCGCAAAAAGAAGCGCGGCATGCCAGACTTTGACTGGAATCAGGAAATACAAGTACATCACCGAATTCGGGAATAGCATGGCAAAGGCTACGATCATGCCGAAGACGGCACCCGAGCAACCTAAGGTTGGAATGCCGGAATGCGGTGTCAGCGCCAGAATACAAAGCCCGGCTCCTACGCCGGTGATAAAGAAATACTTTAAGAACTGCTTGCTACCCCAGCGCCGTTCAAGCTCAGCGCCGAACATCCAGAAAATGAACATGTTAAAGAGCCAATGAAAAAGTCCACCATGAAGAAACAGATAGGTGACTGGCTGCCATACCCAGTAGCGGTGGATGACTTGAGCTGGCACGAGGCCAAAGGTTCCCGCAAGCCAACCTCCAAAAAACTGCTGCAGCACCAGAAGGCTTCCTGAGATAAGAATGATCCACCCTACAGCCCCTTTTGGCTTAAGGTTCTCGAGCGGCCGATGGAGGTCCTGAAATACCATCAGAGTTTCAAAGCGGTCATTTCTGCCCAGTTTTGTCCGGACTTTAAATCCACCACGAGCGGGATACTGAGTTTCAATGCTTCTTCCATCACCGTTTTGATCGTCCTTTGGGTATCCTTCGCCGCGTCGCGCGGGATTTCAAATACCAGCTCATCATGAACCTGCAGGAGCATCGTTCCCCTCCAGCGCTGCTCCACCTGCTCTTTCGCAAGGCGTATCATGGCGACTTTGATCGCATCGGCGCTGGTACCTTGAATGGGAGTATTCATCGCCGTTCGTTCGGCGAAACCGCGGACGGCGCCATTTTGGGAATTGATTTCAGGCAGGTAGCGTATACGTCCAAGAAGCGTCCTCACAAAGCCGTCCTTTCGAGCAGATTCTAGCGTTTTTTCAATCCACGTCGTCACGCCCGGGTATCGCTCAAAATAGTTTTTGATGTGCTGCTCTGCGTCCTGGCGCGAAATGCCCAGCTGCTGGGACAGGCCGAAAGCCGACATCCCGTAGACGATGCCAAAATTAATGGATTTTGAGATACGCCTGAGTTCAGGCGTGACCTGATCGCGCTTTACTCCGAAGATCTCGCTTGCTGTGGCATTGTGAATGTCCTCTCCCGCGCGGAACGCACGACACATGGCTTCATCACCGGACATATGAGCCAGCATGCGCAGATCGATCTGCGAATAGTCGGCGGACAGAAGGATATGGCCTGCTTTGGGAATAAAGCAACGACGTATGCGCCGGCCCAGTTCGGAACGAATCGGGATATTCTGCAGATTCGGGCTGGACGATGACAGCCTGCCTGTGGCGGCTACGGTCTGGTTGAAGGATGTATGCACGCGGTCTTCATCGCCTTTGGCGGCTTCGAGAAGCGCTTCCACATACGTGGATTGCATCTTCTGGATTTCCCGGTAATCCATCAGGCGCTTGGGAAGAGGATGTTTGTCAGAGAGTTTGGTCAGCACATCTTCATCGGTAGAAAGACCTGTCTTTGTTTTACGAATCACCGGGAGTTTGAGTTTTTCGAAAAGGATCACGGCCAGCTGTTTGGGAGAATTGAGGTTGAACGTTTCACCCGCCAGCTGACAGATCTCTTTTTCCATCTTGGTCGCCAGATCGTGCAATTCTTTGCGCAGCGCTTCGAGATACGGCCGATCAATCCGGACACCAACTCTCTCCATATCGCCCAGAATTCTGACCAGCGGCATTTCCATGTCCTGGAAAAGGGGACGAAGCTCCTTATCTTCCAACATCGGCGAAAGTTTCTGCACGAGCCGAAACGTCATATCCGCATCGGCGCACGCGTACACGCTAACGTCTTCGATCGGTACAGCATCCATCGTGATTTGTTTGGCGCCTTTGCCGATCAACTGTTCGATCGGCGTCATCGGTTCGCCAAGGAGATCCG
>JANLWZ010000259.1:0-3112 GCA_031364865.1 Elusimicrobiota bacterium | reverse complement strand
GATTGTATTTTCGAGATTTTGAAAAACATAAGGGTGCTGTGGAAGGCTTGTACAAGCAAGGCGTCCGCGTATTTCCCAATGATCGCGATATGTGGAACAACCTCGGTTACTACTACACCCAGGTGAGCGATTGGCCGAAGGCCGTTGACGCCTACAAGGCAGCTCTCACGATTGATCCGAATTTTGACTTAGCGCAACGCAATTTGGCGGTGGTACTTCAGAAGCAGAAGGCTAACGGAGGTGCAGCGCGCTGATCGTTTGTTCCATACCTCGACTGTAAGCGTCGTCATATCCCGACTCCGTGACATGCGGACTGAGCACCACGTAAGACTTTCCTAATCGTTTGAACTCCTCTGCCATCTTTTGTGTATGAAAGCCTCCCACCACAGCGACCACAGGTCCATCTCCTTTATAAAGCGCGAGTGCTTCCGCAAAAACTTTGCTGCGATCATCGGCCAGCGTGTAAAAGTCCTCTGCCGCACTTAATGCTTCGGTCAAATAAGAACCTCTGGGCATGCTGTTGAGATGCAGGTAGTCGGCGTAGTCCGCCGGCTTCATGCGAAGCCTCAGCATACGCTTCAGAAGTGCATACTCTTTTTCGGAGTACTCCGCCGTATCAAAACTATGACTCAGCAACCGGCTTATTTCCAGCTCGCGCAGCGCCGCTTTCTTCCGGCTTTCTACACGTGCGTAGGCCGACACATGCTGTTTATAAAGGGAGGGTTTCTCCAGGCCATGAACCTTCATCGGTGCTAGCGGATGTGACGCGCTGGGGGCATCTTGATCGATCCCTTCCAGGTAAACGTTCTGAATGTCCCACGCGTGCGCTCCGTAAAGCAGTATCGCGGTAATTTGGCTTTGAACTTCTTCGTGGCGATGAACATCCTGGATCAGAATGATGTCCGGAAGTCCATTCGCGCTCGTGCGATGCTCATCAGCTACCGTGGCGACGGTGGGGGGGATTCCGGTGAAGGCATGTGCCTGAGGGACAGGCCATAGGCAAGGGAGCGAAAGGAGGATTCCATAAGCAATTCTAGGCATAAGCTCTTGATGTTCAGATACCGCTAAAAGCTCTCAAGCGCAAGGGCAAAACTGAGGTTGTATCGACGCAAAAGGCCCACCCGAGGAACGGCGCGTGAATCTGTTAAAATACGCCCATGTCAGGACATTCACGTTGGGCTGGAATTAAACATAAGAAGGGCTTGGCCGATGCTAAACGCGGTAAGCACTTCACCAAAATTGTCCGCGAAATTGCGATTGCCGCCAAAATCGGTGGTGGGCAGCCGGATTCCAATCCTCGTCTGCGTAAGGCCATGGATGACGCCCGCGAAGCGAATATGCCTGCCGATAACATCAAAAAAGCCATTCAACGCGGCACCGGTGAGCTCCCTGGCGTCAATTACGAAGAGTTGGTGTACGAAGGCTATGGCCCGAGCGGTGTGGCTCTCATGCTTGAAATCACCACGGACAACAAGAACCGCACGGCCGGAGAAATCCGGCGCATTCTTTCTTTGCATGGCGGGAATCTGGGAGAAACGGGATCCGTAGGATGGGTGTTTTCCTCCAAGGGGATTTTCGCCATCGAGAAATCCAAATCGACGGAAGATCAGCTGATGAGCGTCGCGTTGGATGCGGGCGCTGAAGATATTAAGTCGGATGATCCCGACGTCTTTGAAGTCACGACGGAACCCGCCGATTTTGAGAAGGTCAAGAAGGCTTTGGAAAGTGCGAAAATCCCAACGCTTTCTGCGGAAGTCACCTTACTACCCAAAACTTCTGTGAAGCTCTCCGGTGCCCCTGCGGAATCGATGATGAAGCTGATGAACGAACTGGAAGATCACGATGACGTGAAAAATATTTATGCGAATTTTGATATTCCTAAGGACATCATTGAAAGCGCCACAAAATAATTCCATCGTCTTAGGAATCGACCCGGGTCTGGCGACTACGGGTTGGGGCGTTCTCGAGAAAACGCCTAAAGGTATTACCCTCATCGGTTTTGGCGTCATGCTCACTCCCTCAAAAACCACCTTATCCTCACGTCTCCTTCAGATTAAAAATCGACTCGCAGAAATCATCCAGGCGCATCAACCCCATGTCCTGGCGATTGAGGAACTCTTTTTTACGAAGTTTGCCGTAAGTATTGCCGCTACGGCACAGGCGCGCGGCGCCATCTTGCTGGCTGCCGCGGAGCATGCTTTGCCAGTGGTCGAATACAATCCGCGCTCTGTCAAAATGGCCATGACCGGTTTTGGTTCAGCGTCAAAGTTTCAGATGCAGTCCATGGTCCAGCGCCAGTTTAATCTGAAAGAAATGCCGAAGCCGGATGATGCAGCGGATGCTCTGGCGATTGCCCTCTGCCATCTGCAGACCCGAAGGGAGCTTTTGCCCGCATGACCCTTCGATTTGCACTCAGGGTCATGGTGAGCGGAGTCGAACCATGATTGGCAGTTTACGCGGAGTTCTCGTGAGTAAGACGCCCGGCCAGGCGCTTGTGGAAGTGCAGGGCATCGGCTACGAAGTCTCTGTGACGCTCTCGGCTTTTGAGCGGTTGCCTGCGCATGGCGAGGAAGTTCAGATTTTTGTCGTGGAATCGATGGCGATGTACGGCGGCGGCATTACTCTTTACGGCTTCTTAAGCCTCGAAGAAAAAGAGATTTACCTGCTCCTCCGTGAAATCCCCGGCACAGGTTCCAAAAAAGCACTGGACTATCTGGATAAGATCGCCAAGTCAGCACCAGACTTCCGGCGTGCCGTCCTGGAAAGCGATGCGCGCACGCTGATCAGCCTCTTCGGCTTTACGAAAAAGACCGCGGACAAGATGATCGCCGCTCTCAAGGATCGTATCGCGGCGCTGCGCGTCGCCGGAAAAGAAAAATGGTCGGGTGCCTCTCAAGCTCCCGGCGTCAGTGAGGCTCTCGCGGCGCTGGTGAGCCTGGGCTACCGCGAGCCTGAGGCGAGAACGGCTCTTGAGCAATTGCCGACGCAGGCACGTACACAAAACAGTACGGCGGACCTGATTAAGGAAGCTCTCAAACACCTCTCATGAGCATCACCAAAACACCTTCACTCATTTCCCAAGTGGCGCCCGAAGAGGAGCCGATCGAACAAT
>JANLWZ010000243.1:0-3214 GCA_031364865.1 Elusimicrobiota bacterium | reverse complement strand
GCCTTGGCCTGCATCACCATTGGCGCAAAACGCTCGTTCGGCATATCCCCGCGGGCTCTCGCGTGCTGGATATCGCGACCGGAACCGGCGACGTAGCCTTTCTGGCATCCCAAGCCGGCTTTCCCGTCGTGGGAATCGACTTCTCGGAAGCGATGCTCGCTCAGGCCAAAGCCAAAGATCGCCAGAACAAAATACGCTGGATGAATGGTTCCGCCGATCACCTGCCGTTCTCCGACCGCTCTTTCAGCTGCATCACCTCCGCCTTTGCGCTGCGCAACCTGCGTGGATCGCTGGCCTTGGTGTTTAAAGAGAACTTCCGCGTGCTGCGCGGCGGTGGGAAAGTCCTGCACATGGACTTCGGGCGTCCCAGCTCCACCATTTCCAAATTCGGCCACCGCATGCACCTGCACTTCGGCATTCCTTTAATAGGGCAGTGGGTGTGTAAGGACCGCTGGCCGAAGGAATATCTGGAAAGCACAATCCGTGAGTTTTTTGAGCCGGAACAGGTCTGCCGCATGCTCGAGGAAGCTGGCTTCCAGGACGTGAAGCACTCGCCCCTTTCGCTGGGCGTCGTCCGGCTGTTTGAAGGGACGAAGCCGTGCTAACGCAATACGCCCACGTCTTCCTCTTTGTTCTCTTCGGCGCGGGTTTTGCTGTCGCCAATCTTCTGATCCTTTCGCCGCTCATCCGTTTCAAAAGCAACGATGAACGCCAGAAGATCGCCTATGAGTGCGGCATGGAGCCGCTCGGGACGCCGTACGTTCAGATGGATATCAATTTCTATATCTTCGCGCTCTTGTTCGTGGTCTTCGATGTGGAAGCGCTCTACCTTTATCCCTGGGCGATCGTGTTTCGTAGTCTCGGGATACAGGGCTTTGTCAGCATGCTGGTCTTCATTGCCGTTCTGTTTTTCGGACTGATATATTCATGGCGCCGTGGGGCGCTGAAATGGGAAAGATAAATGGGCATATTGCTGGATAAAGGTCCGATCTATATGGAAAAGATTCCTGGCGGCCAGGTCCTCATGACGACCGCCGACATGTTCATCAACTGGGCACGCAAATCGAGCGTCTGGCCGCTCACGTTTGGCCTCGCCTGCTGCGCGATCGAGATGATGGCCTCCTACGCCAGCAAATTTGATTTCGACAGGCTCGGCGTCATTCCGCGCCCAACGCCTCGCCAGGCCGACCTCATGATCATCGCGGGCACGGTAACCAAGAAAATGGCGCCGCGTATTGAACTCCTCTATCACCAGATGCCGGAGCCGCGCTACGTCATTTCGATGGGCTCCTGCTCCAATTCCGGGGGTCCTTACTACGACGCTTACTCCGTGTGCAAGGGCGTCGACAAGATTATTCCCGTCGATGTGTACGTTCCAGGGTGTCCTCCACGGCCAGAAGCGCTGCAGCAAGGTGTCATCACCCTTCAGAAAAAGATCCAAGCTTTCAGCATGCTGGCCCACGCCAAGAAGATCGCCGAGACTAACGCTTGAACAACGCCGAGCTTCTCAGTGCGATCCAGGCCAAATTCCCGGCCTTGAAAGAAATCCCGAAGGTCGAAGGTCAGGCGAGAGGTGCCGAGCTTTATCTCGACGTACCTGACGCCCAGCTTCCGGAAGTCTGCCAGTACCTGCGCTATGATCCGCCCCTGTCCTTTGATTTCCTGACATTCATGACCTCGATCGACTGGAAAACCCATTTTGAAACCGTCTATTTCCTTAATTCCACTCTGCATAAGCATACGCTCGTGATCAAAGTGCGGATCGCTGACCGCGTGAAACCGGCCGTGCCTTCGATTGCAAAAATCTGGCCCGCGGCCGATTGGCAGGAACGCGAATGCTTCGACATGATGGGCATCGATTTTCCCGGCCACTACAACATGCGCCGCATCCTTCTGCCGGACGACTGGGAAGGCTACCCTCTCCGTAAAGATTTCGTGGCCAAAGCCGATCGGTACGACTGACGAACTCCATGGCTAACGACACTTCACTCCCTACAATCGCAGCGGAAGTATTTCCGACCAAAGCACCCGAGACAGGGATGTTCATCAGCCTTGGTCCGCAGCATCCTTCGACGCACGGTGTGCTGCGCGTGGCTATCACGACCGATGGGGAAATCGTTACCAGTGCTCAACCCGATCTAGGGTATCTGCATCGCGCCACGGAGAAACTGGCAGAGAAGCGCACCTATCCGCAGATCATCGTCTTGACCGACCGTCTCGATTATCTGGCCGCCATGACGAACAACTGGTCGTACTGTCTGGCCGTTGAAAAGCTCATGCCAGTGGCGATCCCGGAGCGCGCGGACTATCTGCGCATCATCTGCGGCGAGCTCCAGCGTATCGCGTCGCACTGCGTGTTCCTCGGTACGTATGGCATCGATATCGGCGCCTTTACGCCTTTCCTGGTCGCCTTCGGCCGTGAGCGCGAAAGAATACTCGACCTTTTTGAAGAGATCTGTGGCGCGCGCCTGACGTACAACTACATCCGCATTGGCGGCGTCATGGCCGACTCGCCCACCGGCTGGGAAGAAAAAGTCCGCAAGTTCACCAAAGAGATGGAAGGCCGCATCAAGGAATACGATACGCTGCTCACCTACAACCCCATTTTTATGGACCGCACCAAAGGCATCGGCATCATGGGCAAAGACATGGCGATCGCCTGGGGAATCACGGGTCCAAATATGCGTGCCACAGGCTTTAAAGCCGACGTGCGTAAGGATGACCCGTACGGGCTCTATCCCAAAATGCAGTTTGATATTCCAGTCGGTACAGTAGGCGATTGCTGGGACAGGTACTGGGTGCGTGTGCAGGAAATGCGCGAGAGCTTGAAAATTATCAACCAGGCACTCGATCAGATCAAGCCGGGTGACACGATGGGGAAAATCGCCAAGACGTTCCGCGTTCCAGCGGGCGAAGGCTATGGCCATCTCGAAGCACCGCGCGGCGACCTGGGCTTCTACATCGTGAGCGACGGCACGCCCAGCCCGTACCGCATGCATATCCGTCCGCCTTCCTTTATTAACCTCCAAATCCTCCAAGTGCTGCTCAAGGGCTGGAAGATTTCCGATGTCATCGCTATCCTGGGCAGCATCGATATCGTATTGGGCGAGGTGGACCGCTGATGCTGGAACTGGGACCCCTCCTCACCAACCTTTTTGCCAATCTTCAAGCGACGCTCGTCTCCCAAGGCGTTCCAGCGACCGGCGCCTGGATC
>JANLWZ010000231.1:0-2517 GCA_031364865.1 Elusimicrobiota bacterium | reverse complement strand
CGCCATGATCATCGATGATTCCGCGTCGCTGGAAGCAGCCGTACAGGCCGTCTTTGCTTCTGCCTTCGGCTATCAGGGGCAGAAGTGCTCCGCCTGCTCGCGCTTGTATGTACATGGCAAAATCTATGACGAGTTTCTTTCCCGTTTGAAAGAGAAAGCGGACCACATGAGCATGGGTCCTGCCGAGAACTATGAGAATTTTATGGGTCCCGTGGTTTCCAGAACGGCGTTCAACAAGATCCAGCGGTATCAAAAGTTGGGACTGCGTGAGGGCCGGATGGTTCTGTCGAAGCGCGAAGTTTCCAAAGACGGTTATTACGTTGCACCGATGATCTTTGAAAAGCTTCCGCGGTGGTCCAGGCTATGGACAGAGGAAATCTTCGGTCCCGTGGTCGCCGTGGAGCGTTTTCATTCGATGGAAGATGCGCTTGAGCGTGTGAATCAAACGGAGTACGGCTTAACCGGCGCGATCTTCACGCAAAATCCAGAGCACAAGAAGTTAGCCAGGGACAACTTCTCCTGCGGCAATCTCTATGTCAATCGCAAATGCACCGGCGCGCTGGTGGGCGTGCATCCCTTCGGAGGCTTCCATATGTCCGGGACTGATTCCAAGGCAGGCGGACCGGATTATCTTCTGCTTTTCACGCAGGCGCAAACGCTCTCGGAAAAACAATGATCCTGGTCAGCCGATTTATTGCGGGAACTAGAATCTCTGATGCGATCGCCGCGGCCCGAAAGGTCAATGCGCGCGGCATGAATGCGATCATTGATTATCTAGGGGAAGACGTTACCTCAGCCGATGCCGCCCACGCCGCGGCCGAAGAATACCTCCGTCTCATCCAATGTATTGAAAATGAGCAGGTCCGAGCCGCCATCTCCCTGAAAGCCAGTCAGATGGGGCTTTTGATCTCCCGCGATGTCTGTATCGACAATATTGCGCGCATCGCTGAACGCGCCGAGCATGCCGGGATCTTCGTCTGGTTTGACATGGAGGGTTCCGCGCTCACCCGGAAAACGATTGAGGTGTTCGAAGAGATACGGGAACGCCGTCCAAGCGTCGGTTTATGCCTTCAGGCCAGTCTGGTACGAACAGGGGGGGACTTTGACCAACTCGCCAAAAATCCTTTTCACTTAAGGCTGTGCAAAGGCGCCTATAAAGAATCGCCTTCCATTGCGTATACCACTAAAAACGCTGTTGACGGCAATTACAAAATGCTTGTCCAGAAGGCTTTAGAACAAACGACTCGCGGTGTCTATCCGGCTTTCGCCACGCATGACGATGCGCTCCTGGATTTTATCGTGACGCAAGCCAGCGATAAAAAGATCGCAAAAAGCGGTTACGAGTTCCAGATGCTTTACGGCATCCACAACGATCGTCTCGTGGCCCTAGCCGGAAACGATCATAAGACCAGCGTCTATATTCCATATGGATCGCATTGGTTCCCTTACTTTATGCGCCGCCTCCGCGAACGAAAAGAAAACGTCTATTTCTTGCTACGAAACCTGTTTCGGAATTAGAATACGTAACATCTTTTAAAAACCCTTGATTTTTTAACCAATTCTGGTAGGTAAGAGTGTGATACAGAAGAAGAGCGTATACATCAATAAAGCCCAGTTTTACGGTGTTCTGATGGTTCTCGTTTCGGCTTTTGTCCTGGCCGGGGATTGCCTCGTTTCTACACCCAACACTACCCTAGCCCCGAAGGGCCCCCTGCTGTCGATCAATCCCGATGATTGGCAATCCTTGGTAGACGCCATTCGCGTACGCGCTTCCGGTTACCATGGCGAGCTCGGATACATCGTGAAAGATTTCTCCAGTGGTCAGGTTGCAGAAATAAACTCATCCGGAGCTTTCCCGAGCGCCAGCCTGATCAAATTCCCAATTTTGTGCGCTGCCTTCCAAGCCGCCGAAGAAAGACGTTTTTCTCTAAGCATGCCGGTAACGCTCCTGCGCAGCGATAAGCGCGGCGGTTCGGGCACCTTGAAATTCTCGCCGGCGGGACGCGTCTACACCAATCGCGAGCTTCTCGAGGCCATGATCGTGCACAGCGATAACACGGCGACGGAACTCCTCGTCCGCCAGCTGGGCTATGACTATTTGCAGGAGACCTTTCAAAAGATGGGCCTGCAGGACACGGTGATCACGCCGCAGGGATTTCGTCTCACCTCACGGAGTGTCTCTGAAGACAATATGACCAGCCCCCGTGACATGGCTTACCTTCTGGAGAAGATGTACAAGCGCGAGCTCGTGAGCGCCAAAGCCAGCGACGAGATGCTCGATATTCTGAAGCATCAAAAGCTGCGCGACCGCCTGCCGCGCTTTCTGCCAAAGGGTTGGGAGATCGCGCATAAGACCGGGCTCTTGCGCAAAGCCTGTCACGATGTTGGCATCGTTTTCTCTCCGAAAGGCGACTACATGATCTGCGTGCTGACCTCGCGGGACATCAATTACAAGAATGCCAAACGCTTTATTGCTTCCATCGGTAAAATCACCTACGGCTTCTATGGCCGTGTCGA
>JANLWZ010000224.1:0-2365 GCA_031364865.1 Elusimicrobiota bacterium | reverse complement strand
AGTTTATCCCACCAGAGCCAAAATTGCCCGTCCAGGAATCCGCTGACCAGAAAGACAGCCACCGGGATTTTGTGTGCTTCAAAAATGGGATAGCCGTTGTCCAAAAAGTCTCGGTTGCCGTCATCGATCGTCACGGCTAGTGCATTGGGTGGTAGAGGCGTCCCTTGACGCACGTGTCGCCCGATGTCATCCAGAGACACGAGCGTGTAATGTTCTTGCATGTGTTTACATTGCTGAGCGAGCATCTCGGGCAATTCCGGAGAGGAAGGGAAGTCGTGGTACATCAGGATCCGGATACCGTGGCGGTTCCACCAGCGTACTCCGCCCAGGCACCCACCTTGGTGGAGAATGGTCCTCGCGATTCTTTTAATACCAAGCTCCAGCATTTCCGGCCTCCTCAAGGGTTGGACCAGCGAGCGGGCATTTGGAAACAGAATATTATTAGTAGTTATTGAATATGAGCGGGTTTGGAAAGAAATCTTGTGTAAATCCACGAGGCGATGGAAGCGCCAGCGATAGGACCGATCCAGTACAACGAATGATTTTCCCAGAATCCGGCGGCAAGGGCAGGCCCGAAGACGCGAGCAGGGTTCATCGCAGCCCCGGTGAGCGGTCCGCCCACCATAATATCGGCAAAAACGGTAAGGCCGATTCCGAACCCGCCAATTTTGGGCGCTCTGCTGTCTACCGCCGTACCGAGAACAGCCCACATGAGAAAGGCCGTGAGCAGACCTTCCAGCAGAAGTGCCTGTTGGGTCGTGACGCCAGCGGCAAGCGCCGGTGTCCCCAGATGGGACGGCTGCCATACGGCTTCAGGGAAAATGAACTTGAGCATAAATCCCGCTAAAGCTCCACCCAGCAGCTGAGCGACAATATAGGTCACGGCCGTAGAGACGTTGATTTTCTTAGCCACCAGGAAGCCCACCGTGACCGCAGGGTTAAAATGAGCGCCCGAAATGGCGCCGAACGCTGAGACCATCACCGAAAGCATGACGCCGTGTGCGAGCGCGATGCCCAGCAAGCCCACAGCACCATGCGTGTACGTGTCCGTCACGATGGCGCCTGCGCCAATAAAAAAGAAAGCAAAAGTGCCGATAAGTTCCGCCAGCGCTGGAGTGTATTTCTCATTCATAGGTATTTCCCCTCCTTGGGGCTCGGGTAGTCTATCAAATCATGCTCTGGACGGTTTTGGTGGTTGAAAAGGAGCATGAGGGGTCATGGCAGAGGGCGCAGGAGATTCGGAGACCGGGATCGGTGTGTTTTCACAACCGGAAAGCACACCCATGCTGACGAGAAGTAATCCAATGCCGAACCAACGTGCCATGACTCATTATAGTTTGGAATTTAAAGGACTGCTAGGCGGCGAGTTTCGATGGCTGAAGAGGCTGCTTCAACGGTATGGAAAAGGAAATCTTTGTCCCTTTGCCGAGTCCTTCGGATTCGGCGCGGATCGAGCCTTGGTGCGCCGTGACGATCTCTTTGCAGATGGCCAGGCCAAGTCCCAGGCCTTGAGCGCTCGTCGAACCGCCGGGGGAGACCTGAAAAAATTTGTCGAAGACACGGGTCTGCGCTTCCTTTTCAAGACCGACGCCGGAATCTTCGATCTCCACACAAAAAGCATCCCGCTCCATTCTGGCACGAAGCGTAACGCGTCCGCCTTCCGGCGTAAACTTGAGGGCGTTAAAAATTAGATTCCAGATGGTTTGCCGGATCCGTGCGCCATCGAGTTCGATGATGCGGTTCTGCGGCGCAATGTCCAGAGCAAGCTGTATCGTTACTCCGCGATCTTCGGCTTCCATGTGCGCTTTATCAAATTCTTCCTGCAGGAGCTGCGTCACATCCGTCGCAGATTTTGTCATCCCGAGGCGTCCCTTTTCCATGCGCGCTAAATCAAGCAGGTCATCGACCATCCGTTCTTGAAGATCAACCTGTCTTCCCAATTGGTCGACCAGGCTTAGCTGTGCGGGTGTGAGCGGCCCGCGCTGTTCAAGCTTCAAGACTTCGCAAAAGCCGCGGATCCCGGTGAGCGGGCCACGCAGGTCATGGCTGACCAGAGAGAGAAAATGGGTTTTTAGTTTGCTGATTTCGCTTAACTGATCGATATTGGTCCTGCTCTTCTGGTGAAGGCGCGCATTTTCTATGGCGAGCGCGGCCTGCCGTCCAAAACTCACCAGAAATTCGACTTCTCTCGGCAGGAAGGCGCGGGGTGTGTGAATCGTCATGGCATTGATAACGCCCAGAGGTTCGTGTTCCATGGAAAAAACTGGAACACAAAGCAGCGACCGTAATGGTTGCATGCTTGCCTTATAGTGTGGATCGCTCATCGCGTACTCGGCCCAATAAGGCTGCTCCGTTTTAAGCGCCC
>JANLWZ010000209.1:0-9016 GCA_031364865.1 Elusimicrobiota bacterium | reverse complement strand
GGCCTGGCATGTTTAATCCCGGCGCTTTGGTGTCAGTGGCGGGTGCACGGTGCCATGGGACAGCTTGAGAAGATTTCAGCCCGACAACTGGAGCGCTGTTTAACACCTCTTCTGGTGAAAGCGTATGAACGTCAGGATGATCTTGCCGCCGCGGAACTGTTGGGCGCATTGCTTAAGACACCCGGCGTTCGCGAAGCCAAAGAAGTGAATGGGAAGTTTAAAGTGGTTCTTTCTACGCACACTCGAAAGCGTCTGGAGCTCAAGGTGTTGGCCGGCAATGTGATGCTTCTGGGTTTTTTGGCGGCGGCTTTCATGCTCTACAGTCTGTGGACTGATAAAGCACGCTCGCGTTTTGAGGATGATCTCCGAAAAATGGCTTTGCGCTTAGACGATGAAACTCAGCTTCGCGCGGAAAGCGAACGCCGCGCAAAATTATTGGAGAGTCTGACGCGCGGCGTCGCGCAGGATATCCTTCGCCATGTCGACAAGCCTTTGATTGTGCTCGACGCTCAACAGCGTGTGGCCGCGCTCAGCCCTTCGGCGCTCGAGCGCCTGCAGCTCCGATCGGCAGAAGATGCGATCAGCCAATCGTGGTTGGATGTTCCGCTTCTGCAAGATCAAGGGAAGCGGATCGAGCAGGCGCTCCAAACGGCAAGTCATGATTGGGTGGAAATCACGGTAGAATAGAAGCACCTACACTAATAAGGAGGCTGTTATGAAATCATTTCGAATCGTACTTGCTGCCATAGCGTTAGCCGCGTCCACCACTCTTTCAGTTCAGGCCGAAGTCAGCGTTGGTAAGCCGGCGCCGGAGTTTACGGCCACAGGCAGCGATGGGAAGTCCTACAAGCTGGCGGACTATAAAGGCAAGTTTGTCGTCCTTCAGTGGTACAACCGCGATTGCCCTTTCATCGTGAAGCACTATCAGGGCGGCAACATGCAGGCGCTCCAGGAAAAATACGGCAAGCAGGGCGTCGTCTGGTTCGAAATCAATTCAAGCGCCGAAGGCAAAGAAGGCTACTTTAACGCTGCGGATAGCCAGAAGATTCGTAAGGAAGTGAAGAGCAAGTCGCTCGCTACTCTGCTGGATCCCAGTGGCGAAATTGGCCGTCTTTACAAGGCGAAAACGACACCGCATATGTTCATTATCGATCCGCAGGGCACCCTTGTTTATGATGGAGCCATCGATGATCATCCTACCCCTTACGCGGAAGACATTCCGAAGTCCAAGAACTACGTTTCGGCCGCTTTGGATGAAGCTTTGGCTGGAAAAATGATCGCCAAGGCCAAAACCCGCCCTTACGGCTGCGGAGTCAAGTACAACTAGGCGTCTCCAGACCCCCTGAGTACAGCGAACGGCGAATTCGTGTCGGGTTTGCCGGCGCAATTTTCGTGCGAGCCGAGGCGACACGAGCGAGCATACTCGATGAGAGTCTGTGAGCGAGTGGCAACGAAGGCGCAGCCGAAAAGTGCCCGGCCCTGCGGGGAAGCCCAGAGCGGCGACATCGCGTCGTTGCTCCTCGATCACAATGCGCTTCGGCATTGCTCACTCGTCGCGCCTAGCGCTGCCACCACTCTGGGCTTCCAAACCCGCCACCAATTCGCCGTTCGCTGTACTAAGGATTTGGTATAGTATCGACGGTCGTCGACGGTTCTTTTCGATATTGAGCAGCTCTTATCCAGAGTAGGGGAGGGACGGGCCCGAAGATCCTACGGCAACCCCCCTCCGCAACGGCGCGCTACCGCGCTGCTACGGGGGGCTAGCCCTCCGTAGCCCTGCGAACCGCAGGGCCGCAGGGCGAAGGAGGGTGCCAACGCCTGGACGAACAGTCACTGCGGTGACTGTGACGCCGATAAGAGGAGGTTGTTAGCCCCAAGGAAGTTCTCTCCTCGGGGCTTTTTATTTTTATGGAAACCAAAATAAAGGCCTTACAGTGTAAGGAATGCGAACACCAGTACCCCGCCAAAGCTCTGCACGTGTGCGAGTTTTGCTTCGGGCCGCTGGAGGTCGTTTACGATTACGACGCCATCAAGAAGCGTGTCAGCCGCGAGTCCATTGAAAAGGGACCGCGCAGCTTATGGCGCTATTGGGACTTTTTGCCGGTCGAAACCCGCAACGTCATCACCCTCCAGGAGGGTCTGACCCCTTTCTGGCACGCCAAGCACCTTGGCGAAGTCGTTGGCCTGAAGAATCTCTACATTAAAAACGATTCCGTCAATCCGACCTTCTCCTTTAAGGACCGGGTCGTCTCCACCGCTCTTTCACGCGCACGCGAGCTGGGCTTTGACACCGTAGCGTGCGCGTCCACCGGCAACTTGGCCGGCGCTACCGCCGCTTACGGAGCACACGCGAAGCTCAGAGCCTATGTTTTTATTCCGGCAGACCTGGAACCCAGCAAGATCGTAGGCGCCGGAATCTACGGCCCGACGATCGTCGGCATCAAAGGCAATTACGACCAGGTGAATAAGCTGTGCGCAGAAATCGCCGACAACTTTAAGTGGGCGTTCGTGAATGTGAACGTGCGTCCTTATTACTCTGAAGGTTCAAAGACGCTGGGATTTGAAGTCGCCGAGCAGCTGGGCTGGCGCGCGCCGGATCACTGTGTCGTCCCAATGGCGAGTGGTTCACTGCTGACCAAGATCCACAAAGGCCTGCAGGAATTTACGAAGGTCGGTCTCATCGCGCCGCACAAGACGCGCATGTCCGGAGCCCAAGCCGAAGGCTGTTCTCCCATAGTCACCGCTTGGAAAGACAATTCAGACATTATCAAACCCGTGAAGCCGAACACGATTGCCAAGAGCCTCGCGATCGGTAATCCGGCGGATGGTTTCTACGCGCTTAAGATCATTCAGCAGACCGGCGGCTGCGCCGAAAGCGTCACGGATGAAGAAGTGATTGAAGGAATTTTCACGCTCGCCAGGACCGAAGGCGTCTATACCGAGACCGCCGGAGGCGTGACCGTGGCTGCGTTGAAGAAGATGGTGGCTTCTGGTAAGATAGGCCCCGACGAGCTCACCGTCGCGTACATCACCGGAAATGGCTATAAAACGCAGGAAGTCATTTTCGACAGGGTGCAAAAGCCGATCGTGATCGAGCCGTCGATCTCAGAATTTCGCGAAGTCTATGACAAGCTGGAGGCAACCCATGGCAGCCAAAGTACGCATCCCCGCACCGTTGCGAAAACTCACTAAAGAGCAGCCCGTTGTCGACATCCAGGGCAAGACCGTGGATGAGATCCTCATCAACCTCGATAAGAGCTTCCCAGGTATGAAAGAACGTATCTGCGATGAGAACGGCCAAGTCCGCCGCTTCATCAACATTTTTGTGAACGGCGAAGATATTCGCTTCAAAGACGGCGCGAAAACTGCCGTGGCCGATGGTGCAGAAATCTCGATTATCCCAGCCATTGCGGGGGGCGCGTGGTAAAGAGGCAAGTCGAGCTCATATTCCCAACCAACCTTATTAAAGAACCCGTCATTTACAAGATGGCGAAAGCAGTAGACGTCATTTTCAACATCCGCCGGGCCAAAGTCACCCCGACCATCGGTGAAATCCAGCTGGAACTCGAAACCAAAGACGACGCCACGATGGAAAAAGCTGTTCAGTACCTCACCAAAGCCGGCATCCAAGTAGAACCTATCACCCATTCAACGCTAGAGTCGTAAGGCTGCAAACCCGAACATCGGCATACCTGAGAGTCGGCATACCCGTGCGGCGGCGATAGGTACTTTTATAACAGGCGCCCACTCGCTACCTCTCCGGCGAGCTTGATTGGATCTCCTTTCCAACCCCAACACAATGCGGTATTCTTTGGCGATGGAAGCTCTCGGACAAATTTATTTTTTGGGTATATGCGTGTTCGCGATTGTCTTTGGATTGGTGATGCTTGCTACGGGTTTGAAAGTTTGGAAGCTTCCGCGGCGGTCTCAGTCCAGACTTGGCTTCCTGGGTTATCTTGGAGTTGTAGGCTTTTCGCTTTTTAAAGGAGTAGCCCACCTATGGGGTTCATTCACAAGTTCCATGTCTACAAGTTCGATTCACATGGCTATCGCTATTACCGTGATAGCACCGTTGCTGTATCTCTTTTTCTTAGATCAATGGCAAAGAAGAGCGCCTGCCACTTCTCTCGAAGGGTTTACTCGTGAAACAAATATCCTTTCGTCTATTTTGCGAGTTTATTTGACACTAGGAATTATTTTTGTAGTGGCAGAATGGGCCTTACTGTTTTATCGACACGACCTCGCGGCAGTATTTCGGCTATTCCCCTTGATTTGGTCTCTACCCTTGAGTTTGCCGATTAGTTTGTTGTTTTCCGGACTGACGGAGATATTAGTTCCTTTAATTTATTTGTTGTGTATTTTCTTCAACGCTTCTTTATTTGCACTAGTCTTTCTGAGTAGTAGGCGATCTGTTCCACCGCGCTAAAGTCACACCCGGCTGAAGCTTTTCTACCAGGTTTTCGCTTTTTCCAAAAGATAGACGGGGACGTTGTGGCGGTTGAAGCGCGCTTCTTCGTACTTGTCTTTGACGGCGAGATCGATCCTGTTCTTCTTAATGGCGCTGCCCGTGTCTGAGGCGTAAGCGTAGCCGTACCCTTCCACGTAAAGTCGTGTCCGCAGAGGAATCACTTTAGGATCTACCGCCACGAGTCCGCGCCGCAGCTTGTGACCCAGAAACGTGGTATCGCTGGGGACGTACTTTTCTCCGACGTAATAGCCTGTCGCGCGCATGTACATGACCTTCGCTTTTAAGAGATCGTATTCCTTGACCAGCCGGCCGTTCGTGTCGAGCAGCGTGAGCGTATAAAACGTCACGCGCTTTTTCTTTTTAGTGGTTTGCGTACGGCTTACTTCCAGGCCATCGTGACGAGTGATGTGATTCGTGGTCGTAGAGATGGTCGAGTGGCCGCGCTGGACCCGTACCCGCCTTAAATTCTGTCTATTCTGCACCTGCCATTTAATAGTCGGGGTGCCGGTGGACACTTCCACAATTGTTTCATGTACCACACGTGTGATCTTGGCGGCTGTTTTGGAATCAATGAATGTTTCCGGGGGCGGCGTCAGGAGATCTTCTGGACCAAGGACGATCTTTTCCGCATCCAGGAATTCCTGCATAGTTCTCGCTTTGGTAAAGATGCGGCGCGTTTTGCCGTCTGCGGTCAAGCGGACGCTGTTCGACCTCCAGTAATAGACGCTTCCGCCGGATAAGAAGAGAAGTACCGTAAGGAAGAGGACTATATTGCGTCGTGTAACGTGGCTAGATTCTGAAGAGTGCTTTGGCATTGGCCGTAGTCTGGCGCGCGATTTCGTCCGTGGATTTACGCTTGAGTTCGCCCATGGCCTCCGCCACGATAGGGATGTAGGCCGGCTCATTGCGCTTGCCGCGCTGCGCCTGAGGTGGAAGATAAGGGGAGTCGGTCTCCAGGATCATGCGCTCGAGCGGCAGCCGCGTCACATTCTCCTTCAGCTGTTTGCTGTTGGGATAGGTGAGCGGCGCGTCAATGCCCAGCATAAAGCTATGTTCCATGTAGGTTTGCGCATCTTCCCACGTCCCCGTAAAACAGTGAATGGTGCCGGGAGGTTCCGTGCTTTTTCGAGCGTACGACGTGGCGGGATAAAATTCGCGCAGCCGCTTCTGAGTGTCCGCATGCGCTTCACGGCAGTGGATCACAATCGGTTTTCCGCATTCCCTCGCAAGCTCAAGCTGCTGGCAGAAAAGGTAGTCCTGCTGTTCCTTCGAATTCTGCATCCGGAAGTAATCGAGACCAAATTCGCCGACCGCCACGACCTTGGGACGTTTCAGCAGTTCTTCCAGCTTACGCTTAAGCGATGGCCACTCGCCTGGACCGGCGTCATGCGCATGGTGCGGGTGAATGCCAAGGCTCGCATAAATAAAAGAATGATCTTCGGTAAGCTGGACTGCAGTCTTCCACGTGTCAGGGGATTCCGCGATTTCAACGAGAGTGGTCACGCCTGCCTCCAAAGCGCGATGGATGGTCGCCTGCCGGTCAGCATCGAACTGGCTGTCGGCGATATGGCAGTGCGTATCAACAAACATTATTTACGTGGGAAGGTGGGCGTGACGCGCAGAATAGGCTGACCCGCGGGCAGATCAACGCTGGAGGGCTTGTCGAAGAATTCCATCGCGCGGTTCTTGATGTAATCTTCCTGGCCCAACTGCTGCCAGAGAGTTTGCGCGGTGTCCGGCATAAAGGGACGAAGATAAAAGGTGAGCGCCTTCAGCGAAATGAGGACCTGCCGCATCACGGGGCCGACCTCCTGCGGCGCCGTCTTGAAGAGTTTCCACGGCGCCTTATCTTCGATAAAACGATTTACGCGATCAACTGCCTGAAAGATCGTGGTCAGCGCATCTTTGAACTGTAGATGCTCCAGTTGGCCTTCCACCGGTTCGAGATCCTTCAGCACCAGGTCGATCAGTCCGCGATCTGTGCCTGCCGGAACTTTGCTTTCGCAGTACTTCTCTACCATCGTCATCGAGCGCGAAATCAGGTTGCCTAAATCGTTGGCGAGTGCGGCGTTGTAAGAGATCTTAAGCGATTCAGCGGAGAAATCGCCATCGGCGCCAAAGGGGAAGGCCGCCATAAGCAGGTAACGTGTGCCATCGATGCCGTATTCCTTCACGAGATCTACCGGACGGACGACGTTGCCCAGACTCTTTGACATCTTCTGACCGTTGACCGTGAAAAAGCCATGAGCAAACACTTTTTTCGGGACTTTGATACCTGCCGCAATGAGGAGGGCAGGCCAGATGATGGCGTGGAACCAGAGAATGTCCTTCGCCATCAAGTGAAGATCCGCCGGCCACCACTGTTCCACGCGCTGAGTGTCCTGGGGATAGCCGATGGCCGTGAGATAGTTGATGAGTGCGTCGACCCATACGTAGGTGGTCTGCGAACGGTCCCAGGGAAGCTGAATCCCCCAGGCGAGCGTTGCGCGCGAGATGCTGACGTCATTCACTTCCCCTTTAAGTTTCCCAATGACTTCGTTGAGGCGTTCCCTTGGGAAGATTTTGAAATGGTTGGGATGGTTCTCGTCCGTGATGGCAGCCAGCAGCTCATCCTTAAATTGAGAAAGCCGGAAGAAGTAATTGTCCTCCGATTGCGTTTCGGGAGGAATGCGGTGATCGGGACAAAGACCCGCGATCAGTTCGTCTTCGGTGTAGAAACGTTCGCATTGGACGCAGTACTTGCCCTGGTAACGCGCTTGAAAGATGACGCCCTTGTCCCAGAGGATTTTCAAAAAGGTTTGAACAGCTCGATGATGCTCGGGCGAGGTGGTTCGGATGAAGGCATCGTTCTTAATGTTCAGACTTTTCCAGGCCTCCGCGAACTTGGCGGAGATTTCATCGCAGTACGCCTGCGGTTCCTTGTTGTGCGCCGCGGCGGCCTGAGCAATTTTGGTCCCATGCTCATCGGTGCCTGTAAGAAAGAAGACTTCCTTGCCGTGGCCGCGGTGCCAGCGCGAGAGAATATCGCAGGCGATCGTCGTGTAGGCATGCCCGATATGCGGCACGTCATTGACGTAGTAAATGGGTGTCGTGATAAAGACTTTATTCATCGTGGGACGGTCGATTTGCGCGCAGTGGAGAGTTCGAGCAGGAGATGGTCATAGACCAGAGCGGGTTGTACGTTGTGGCGCAGGCGCTGGAGCGCGCGCTGCATGAGTTGGACGGGTTTTTGAGCGCGGGTGTCGCCGGTGCGCAGCGCGCGCGTGGCCGGCACGAGGAGCCGCTGAATCTTATCTTCTATCTCCGGGCGTCCGGTCTTCACGGTGCGCGATCGCCCTTCGGCCGCCTGCACGAGACGCGTGGAAGGTGTCGTTTTCAACAGGTCCCAGAGCTTCTCCGCCTCTTGATGGGCTTCTACTTCCTCATGGCTCATGATCACTTCATGTTCGACATAACGGAAGCGTACGGGCTGGCAGCGCGAAAGGATGGTCTGGAAGAGCCTATCGCGAAAAGGGGTCGTGAGGATGATGGCCGTTTTCGAGGGCGGCTCCTCCAAGATCTTCAGCAGCACGTTGGCAGCGTCTGCCGTCATTTTGTGAGCGTCGTTGAGGATCGACACCTTCCATTCGCCTTCCCCCGCGCTTTGCAAAAGGCGGTGACGCTCGTTCATCACCGTTTCGATGCGCAGGTTCTGCTGTTTTTCCACGGGCTCTTTACGTTCGGCCGCCTGCCAGGCCAGATCGATGACCCGCACATCGGGATGCTTGCCCGCCGTGATTTTTCTGCAGCTCAAGCATTGGTCACACGCGTCGGTGGGCGGTCCGGCGACCCGGCGACCCGGCGCCGGCTCTCCGTCTCGCCGATGCGCCGATCCGTGCGTACAATTGAGCGCTTTGGCCAGTTCGAGCGCGAGCCGTTTCTTCCCGGCATTTTCCGGACCGTAGAAGAGAAGCGGATGCGTGGTCTCGCGCTTGAGCCAGGTGCGGCAAAGCTCAACGGCCAGCGGCTGTTCCTTGACAGTGTTTAAACTCATTTATTTAAAAAGCGATCCACGGCTTCGCGAATCAGGCTTTGCGTCGCTTCGATCGTCTCCTGTTGAACAATCAGGCGAAAACGTTTGGGGTTTTTCTTTGCCAGCGCCAGAAACCCCGCCCGCACTCGGCGATGAAACGGAAGTCCGGCGCGTTCCAGCCGGTCGTGCCGCTTCTTCTTCTTGTGCGCCAATGCCAATCCCCGCTCCACCGGCACATCTAAAAGAACAGTCAGATGCGGGACAAGGTTCTGACTCGCAATCCGGTTTAAAGTTTCGATTGTTTTCTTATTCAAACCGCGTCCATCCCCCTGATAAGCCGTGGTCGAATCGGTATAACGATCACAAAGAATGATCTTGCCCTGCTTGAGCGCCGGCAAAAGCTTTTCGTGAACATGCTGCGCTCGATCGGCTTCATAGAGGAGCAGTTCCGCCATGGAGGAGAGGCCGTCTTTGCCATCCAGCAAAAGCTTCCTGATGCCCATAGCAAGGTTGGTGCCGCCAGGTTCGCGAGTCAG
>JANLWZ010000137.1:0-1986 GCA_031364865.1 Elusimicrobiota bacterium | reverse complement strand
TCAGAAAAAACAATTCCAGAACTGCGCCGTTTACTCGCGGAGCCAAACAAGGTTGCCCATGAAAATGCGCTGTCTGTTCTAAGTAGGATGGGTTGTCCAGCGATTTCTGTCATCCAGGAAGCTCGCAACCGAGGTGTCGCGAGAACAGCCGATGCTCTAGCGACTGCAAGTAAAAACTGCGAACATCCCTGAATTATGCCGTGCGGCATAAGAATTCTATGACCACTTTCCAATCGCTTGAATCTGACCTCAAAGCTGCCCTCACGGGTGAAGTTCAGTTTGATACCCAGGCAAAGGCCCTCTACGCTACCGATGCTTCCAACTACCGCCAGGTTCCCCTTGGAGTAGTGCTTCCCAAGACTATCGATGAGGCCATTAAGGCCCTCGAGCTTTCTCGCAAACACGATGCCCCCATTCTGACTCGTGGCGGCGGCACCAGCCTGGCCGGCCAATGCTGTAATACAGCGGTTATCTTCGACTTCTCCAAGCACCTGAACCATATCCTGGAATTGGATCCGAAAGGTTACTCGGCGTGGGTGGAGCCAGGGGTCGTTCTGGATACTCTCCGGCATGAAACGGAGAAGTACGGGCTCACTTTTGGGCCGGATCCTGCCAGCCATTCCCGCTGCACGCTGGGCGGCATGATCGGGAATAACTCCTGCGGCGTCCATGGCATTGCCTGGGGCAAGACTGTAGACAATGTCGAAAGACTCGACATCCTCACCTATGAAGGGCTGCGCCTTGAGGTTGGAGCAACGTCAGAAGCCGAGCTGGAAAGCATTATCCGGAGAGGCGGCCCAGCCGGTCAGATCTACGCCAAGCTCAAAGCCCTGCGGGATCAATATGCCTCTCTGATCCGCGAACGCTTTCCTAAGATCCCCCGCCGAGTGTCGGGCTATAACCTCGATATGCTTTTGCCGGAGAATGGTTTCCATGTGGCGCGCGCGCTCGTGGGAACGGAGGGCACGTGCGTCACCACGCTGCGGGCCAAACTCAAACTGGTGGAGAGCCCGCGCGCGCGCCAGCTCCTCGTCCTCGGATATCCCACGGTCTACGCTGCAGCGGAAGCTGTTCCCAATATCCTTAAGTACAAGCCTCTCGGTCTCGAAGGCTTCGACTACGAGATGACCGATGGCCTCCGGCGCTACACCGGCTACGACGATAAGATCAAGAAATTGCCCATGGGTCAGGCCTGGTTGCTGGTGGAGTTCGGTGCGAATCAACCCGGCGAAGCCATTGCCCTGGCCCAGGCTCTTGCCGCGGCTGGCCATGGAGCCGAATCATCGCTGCTTTGCAATCCCACCGAAACGGCGGACATCTGGCGCATCAGGGAATCCGCTCTTGCCGCCACCGCCATCATCCCCGGCTCACGCGATCGCTACGAAGGCTGGGAGGACGCCGCGGTCCCTCCTGAGCGCCTTGGCTCTTATTTGAGGAAACTGCGCGATCTGTACAACCGCTTTGGCTACAAGGGGGCCTTTTACGGTCACTTTGGCGAAGGCTGCGTACACACACGCATCGATTTTGATCTGGACTCCGAAAGTGGAATCCGCGAATTCCGTAAATTCCTGGATGAAGCGACGGATCTTGTGGTGGCACATGGCGGCTCACTCTCAGGCGAGCATGGCGATGGCCAGGCACGCGGAGAGCTCTTGCCCAAGATGTTTGGACCGGAGATCATGCGCGCGCTTGAAGAGTTTAAGGCCATCTGGGATCCGCGGAACAAAATGAACCCGGGGAAGATCGTCAAGCCGCGTCTCATCGTCGACGATTTACGTTACGGCAAAGCGTTTGAGCCGAAGAAGATGGAAACGCATTTTCATTATCCTGAAGACCAGAACAATTTTGCGCGTGCGGCCCTGCGGTGCGTCGGCGTCGGCCAATGCCGCCGCGAAGAAGGCGGACTGATGTGTCCCTCTTATCAGATCACCAAGGATGAAAAGCACTCCACGCGCGGCCGCGCCCATCTTCTTTTCGAGATGCTGC
>JANLWZ010000109.1:0-14757 GCA_031364865.1 Elusimicrobiota bacterium | reverse complement strand
GCAATGGTCAGGTTGCCGTTGATGAACACCAATCCTGAACCCGTGAGCGGATGTGTGGCGTCGAAAGCGGCGTTTCCGTCGATAAATACGATCTGATGCGAGGGCAGCACCGAAGGAAGCGCCTGGCTGTTACCGATCACCGTATCGGCCATTAAACGAATCTGGTCCTGCGGCGCGGTAAAAATGGCTTGCGGCGTGAACTGCGCCGAACTGGTGGCGATTTGATACGTCGGCTGGGGCTGGCCTGTAATCTCGCTGCCGGCGCCCGGAACAGGCGCGGCGCCCGATTGAAAGTAATAGGCCAGGCCGTACGTCGATCCTCCCACGATCTTCGTGTTGTTTGTGATGGAGAAGGTGGAGTAGTTCTTCATAACGACGGCCGCGTCCGAAGGCAGGATCAGGCTCAACCGACGCAACTCGGTGATCACTTTGGAGGTCGCCACCACCTGGTTGGGCGCTTGGTTGTAAGGCACCAGCGTACTGAGCAGACGATAGATGTACCCATTGCTCTGAATGGACCATACATACCCCTCTCCGGCGGCGTGGTCTTGTGTACGAAGGTCGGTGATGTCATGAACGCCGACAAATCCCGACGGTGTGGAACTGCCGCGAAGCACCTCGTAGCGGCCCCAGAGGGTGCTGCGGTTGGAGATCCGAAACTCTTTGACCATGCCCAACGATTGGTCGATCGTCTCACCGTTGACTTCCAGCGGGGCGAAAGCCGCATCAGGGGTCAGGGCGTTGGCGACGGGCTGGGGGGACTGCTTGCGAAACCAGTTCAATGCATCGATGAGCCCGGATTTCGCCACGCTGTCCGCCTGGCCTGAGGTGTTTAACCGCTGCATGATATTCTGATAAGAGATGGCCATCACCTGATACCCAATCAGGCCAAACGTCATGATGGCCATGAGGACTGCCACCAAAATGATGGCGGTTCCCTGGTTCCCGACCGATGAAGTCCCCGTTTGCATCGCGCTTTTCTTCGGTAAACCGAGCCGTTCGTTACGACCGGAGGAAGCCGAAACCTAAACAGGTGATGAGAATGCCCAACACCAGCGCGACCGCGAAGACGGCGAGCGAGGCCCGGTGCTCCTGGAGCCACCCACTATTTTTTCTTGGCCCGCTGAGATCGATCGACGAGAAAGCGCAGAGGCGGTAGCGATAGCCGACGCCCCACCAGACCGACATCGCCAGCATGATGAGCCCGGCTGCGTAGATCAAACTCCCGGGAGCGTTCCACAGCGCGATGACACCGACAGCCACCGCGAACGAGCCGAAACCGATGAGGGGAGCCAGCCAGGACGACGAGTTGCACACGAACCAAAGCCAGCTCCGTTCGGCTCGCGTGACGATCGCGGCGACTTTCCGAATGGCCGCATCCATGCCGTCTCCGTCGTCGCCGGCGTAAAGCTCCGCCCAGGAGCGTGCGAATTTCAGGCGCATGCACGGGCTGTGTGTATACACCACCAGCACATGCGTTTTCGTCGGATACTCGGCGATCTCATCGACACCTTCGTATTCAAAGCCGTCGCACGAGATGGAGTATTTTTTGGGCTTCAACTCCTTCAGAAGAATCTTTTCGATGGCCTCTAGGTCGTTGCGATAGAGGTACGGCATCTTGAAATACGTTGAAAAGTAAGTGCCTAGCGTTTTTTTAATGGGATATCTCCTCTAGCATGGACATACAGGGATTTATTCGAAAAATCAACGACAATTTAATGTTGTAAAGAAAGGTAAAAAGGGGGCAAAAGGGGGTGGGTTAGAGCTTTTTTAGGCGCGGTTTGGCCGGCGAAATGTCGCCACGAAGTTCGCGGTACCAGGCTTGCTTGTATTCGATGAACCCGCGAACCTTACCCGGGTCACCCTTGAAGTTGTCGACGCAGTCGTAAACGATGCAGTGTGGCGTCCCCCCGAATTTCGGCCCACGCATCCCGCGGCCGATCATCTGTTCCCAAAGCACCCGGCTCACGGTCGGCCGCGCGATCACGATGTGCGTGACCCGCGGCGCATCGAACCCTGTGGTCAGCACCTCACAATTGCACAGCACCTTGATCTTTCCCTCTTTGAATTCCTGAACGGTCGCTCGCCGAGTCGGCGTCCGGGTGTCCGCTCCGACGAATGCCGAAGAAATCCCACGCGTCCGCAGTAAAAAGGTCATGGCCTGGGCATCGTTCACGGTCGGTCCAAAATAGAGAATCGAAGTGTTCGGCTCGCGCGCAATGGCTAAGAGCTGCGGCAGGATCGCCAGGCGCCGACGCGGCAAGTCGCTCTCACTTTTCAGCAATTGATCGACATCCTGCTGCGTGCGCGGCGGGAGTTTGCCGATGGGCAGTTCGGCTTTATCCGGGATCTGCAGATCGATGTGCGTCTTGATCTCCTTGATCGTAAGACGCGAGAGCACCTGCATTCCCTGCAGCGCCTCCCGCGGCGAACGCCCCAGGGAGCTGGCTTCGACAAGTTCCTGAAAGGTCTCTTTCAGAGCAGCGATGCCGTCTTCTGCCGCGGTGTACTCTGTGCGGAAGGGAGTCGCTGTCAAACCGACAAAGGCAACGCTTGGATTGCGCTTGGAGATCAGGCTGGCAAGCCGGATGTAGGTCGGAGCGCCGGCGCGGTGCGCCTCGTCAACGACCGTCAGGCTGAGCTTGCCGCAGAGCGCGCGGATCAAGGGAGAATCCTTCGCGGCGGACCGGTCGAGCAGGTTCAGCAGACGCTGCGGTGTTGAGACCAACAATGCGCGGCCTTGAAATAGGGTTTTCATGTCGACGCGCCGCGAATAGGGACCCCAGAACCGCACCGCCGTCATCGGCGTCACATGCGCGCTGGTTTCCCAGACATCCTTAAAGCACTGCATCGCTTGTTCGCAAAGTTCTTCCGTATGGGCCAGCCAGATAACCACGCTGCGGTCCGTTTCCATCCAAAACTGACGAATAGTTTCCACCATCAGGCGGGTTTTCCCGGCGCCGGTCGGGAGCGAGGCGATCGCACGGCAGGCGGTCTCGCCCTGCAGCCGGCGCAGCAGTTTGCTGTAAATTTCACGCTGAAAGCCCATCAGTCGCGGAATGACGGGCGTGCCATCCAGCTGTTCAAAGTCCGGAAGTCGGTCCTGGGCGAGGATGCCGGCTAATTCCTCGGGAAGACCACAGCGTTCGGTAAAGGCAAAGGAGCTCTCGCGCCCGGGTGCCCAGGCAGCGGGCGGGGTAACTTTGCAGCTGTGTGCTATCGCGGTGCGGATCGTTTTTTCGGCGAGTAAGTCGCGGCCATGCGCGATGATCAGGGCATTCGCCAGATCCGTTTTCGTGCCACGAACGTCATGACCGGTTTCCATCTCGCGAAGCTTGCGCACCGTGTAGGTCAACGAGCCCAGCAACGTCTCCAAGACAGAATGTGGAAGCAGGGTCATCAAGCGCAGCAGCGCGGCGCGTTCCCAGGAAGCCAGGACAAAGCCATCCGTTTGATCGAATTCCACGCGCGCATTTGGCGCCTTGGGCAGTAGGTTTTTGCCGTTTTTCCTCTGATTTTTCACGACGAAGTAAGTTTGGCTGTTCGGCACAAAATTGCAAGGTCTAATTAGGGCTTTACCGATATGGCATCATGAGGTATGAAGTCCCGCTTTGAAATCCGCCGCATCGCTTTCATCGGCGATTACCTGCCGCGCAAATGCGGTATCGCCACCTTCACCACGGACATCTGCACCTCCGTGGCGGCCCAGTTCCCTAAGATCGAATGCTTTGTCGTGCCGGTGAACGATGTGGAGGAAGGCTACGATTACCCCTCCGAAGTCCGCTTTGAAATCGAGGAACAGAACCTGGCCTCCTACCGGCGTGCCGCGGATTTCCTAAGCATCAGCGATGTGGACATGCTCTGCGTTCAGCACGAGTTCGGCATCTACGGAGGCACGGCAGGCGGCCATCTCCTGGCCCTGTTGCGGGAAGTGAACATTCCGATCGTGACCACCCTGCACACCGTATTGAAAGAACCCAATGGCGATCAAAAACGCGTGATGCAGGAGCTGATTCAACTCTCCACGCGGCTGGTGGTGATGTCTCAAAAGGGAGAGGGTTTCTTGAAGGACATTTACAAGGCGCCTCCCGCCAAGATCGACGTGATCCCGCACGGAATTCCCGAAACCTCGTTTGTAGACCCCAGCTTTTATAAGGACCACTTCGATGTGGAAGGCAAACCAGTGATCTTGACCTTCGGCTTGCTCTCGCCGAATAAGGGCATCGAGAATATGCTCAACGCGCTTCCCGAAATCGTGGCCGAGATCCCGAACGCGATCTACATCATCCTGGGGGCGACGCATCCTCACCTGCTGCGCGAGGCGGGCGAATCCTATCGGCTGAGCCTGGAACTCCTGGCCAAAAAAAATGGCGTTGAGAAGAACGTCATTTTCTATAACCGCTTCGTCGAACTGTCTGAGCTCAAAGAGTTCATCGGCGCCGCGGACGTCTATGTGACCCCCTATTTGAATGAAAACCAGATCACCTCGGGCACGCTGGCCTACTGTTTCGGCGCGGGTAAAGCCGTGGTGTCGACTCCCTATTGGTACGCTCAGGAACTTTTAGGAGAGGGTCGCGGCGTGCTAGTTCCCTTCAACGACTCCGAGGCGCTCGCGCGGGAAGTGCTGGGGCTTTTGAAGGACGACGCCCGGCGCAATACCATGCGCAAGAACGCCTATAAGATTGGACGAGAGATGGTGTGGGGAAACGTAGCCGGTTCTTACATGCAGTCCTTTGAAAAAGCCCGCAGTGAACGTGCCGGTCTGACGCGAAAACTGTTCACGGTGAAAACCCTGGATAAGCAGCTCTCCGATCTTCCGGAGATGAAGCTGGACCATCTCTACCGGATGAGCGATTCCACCGGGCTCTTTCAACATGCCATCGTGGCGGTGCCGAATTTTTCCACCGGCTACTGTACCGACGACAACGCCCGCGCCCTGATTTTGACGGTACTTCTAGAAGAGTTGGGAGATGAATCTCCTGCCATGGTGAATGCCGCGACCACCTATGCCGCTTTTCTGCAATACGCCTTTGATCCAAAGAGTAAGCGTTTTCGCAACATGATGGAATTCAATCGTTCCTGGAAAGACGAGCCCATTTCCGAGGACTGCTGCGGCCGCGCGCTCCTGGCCCTGGGAACCTGCGTGGGACGTTCGAAGAATGCCGGATTTCAAATCCTAGCCGGACATATTTTCGCGCAGGCGCTGGCTCCCGTCATAGAATTTCATTCACCGCGCGCCTGGGCGCTGGCTTTAATGGGCGCTCATGAATATCTGCGCCGGTTTAACGGCGATCGGCAAGTGAATCAGATGCGCGACGCACTCACGGATCTTTTAATGGGGCTTTACGACCGTACCGCGACACCCGAATGGCCCTGGTTTGAGGATTCCGTCACCTATATGAACGCCACTTTATCGCATGCTCTAATTTTGAGCGGCCGCTGGACTTCACGATCTAAAGTCCAGGAGACAGGTTTGAAAACTCTGCGATGGCTCACCGAAATTCAGACTGCCAAGGGCGGCTATCTCCGTCCCATCGGATCCAACGGTTTTTACAAGCGCGGCGGTACTCCCGCACGATTTGACCAACAGCCGATCGAGGTCCAGAGCTTGGTATCCGCCTGCCTGGAAGCGTACCGGTGCACCTCCGATGAAGAGTGGTTCACTCAGGCGCGCCGCGCCTTCGATTGGTTCCTAGGAAGGAATGATTTAGGACTTTTTCTTTACGACCCCAATACCGGCGGCTGCAGGGATGGTCTTCATGTAGATCGCGTGAATCAGAACCAAGGGGCGGAGTCCACCCTCGCGTTTCTCTCTTCTTTGGCCGAGATGCAGCAGACCCAAAACGAATTAGCCGCTTACAAACGCCCGTGAACATTCGCCGAACTAAAGTAAGACTTGCTCCCGATCAAAGTCGGGTCATTTTGCGTCCCTTGCGTTTTGCGACAGACGCAGAATATCGCCGGATCATTCAGCGTGTACAGAACGTGCCCGAGGCGGAGGTTCGTCGCTTATTGGAACAGACGTTGGCTGAATTTTCCACCCGACACCGAGATCTCTCCGGACATTTTCTAAAACGCTTTAATCAGATCGCTCACCTGTTGCCTGCCGGTGATCTCTCGGAAGCGCGCAAACTCTTGATCGGTTCCTATTTCATGTTCGAATATTCGATTGAATCGGCAGGGCTTTTTAATCCGTCCATCATCCCTCACCCGGATCAATCGAATTTGCCCAAAGGGAGCCTTCGCTTCTTGCTGAGTTTGCGATCTACGGGGGAAGGGCACATCTCTTCCATTTCCTTTCGCACGGGGATTGTGGACGCGCATCGACAGGTGACCGTCGATCCGCCCGCAAAGCTATTGACCGAGCCCGCCCTGGTGGATAACCCTTCTTATCAAAAAGACCTTTTCTGTAGAAAACTTGCGGAAATGGGACTTGCTTGCGGATTAACTGAGGGAGTGATGAATCGCCTTGGAGAGTCGTTCACCTTGGACAATTTACGAGAAAGTATAAAAGCGACGCCCGGGGTGGCGGACCACTGTCGTTTCGATGAAGATCCCATCGCCGGAGGCCTGTGGCTTCTGGCCAAGAGCAATTACGAAATTTATTTTCCAAAGGACCAGGACCTTTCGGAATGTGTCATCCTGCCGGTCACCGCGCAGCAAAGTAATGGCATCGAAGATGTGCGCTTGGTCGCCCATGAAGAAGAAAAAGGAAAAACAGCTTACTACGCTACGTACACCGCTTATGACGGACGCAACGTACTGCCGCAGATGTTTGTGACAGAGGATTTTCGGCATTTCAAATTCACCACCTTGAACGGCACAGGAGCAAAAAACAAAGGCATGGCCTTATTCCCTCGAAAAATTAACGGCCACTACGCCATGCTCTCTCGGCACGATGGCGATAGCCTGTTCTATATGACCTCCGATAACGTTCACTTTTGGTCGGATTCGCGTTCCATCATCGAACCGCTCTATCCCTGGGAATTCATCAAAATGGGCAATTGCGGCTCACCGATTGAAACGAAAGACGGCTGGCTCGTTCTCACGCATGGCGTGGGACCTATGCGCAAATACTGTTTGGGTGCTCTACTGCTTGATAAGAAAGACCCTTCTAAAGCCATCGCCCGCTTGCGCGAACCTCTTATGTGTCCCGAAACCGCAGAGCGCGAGGGCTATGTCCCCAATGTTCTTTATACCTGCGGCGGGATGCTGCACGGCAAAGACCTGATCCTTCCCTACGGCATGGCGGATCGCGTGACAGGGTTTGCTGTCATTCCCCTGAGTGAAATCCTATCTGCGATGTCTTAATAGGTTGTGAATTCGGACTAGAAGCTGAAGGGATTACTTACAAGAGTTTGCAGATCCTTCTGAGATTCAAGGCTCGCCTCTGCACGAGCGGATTTTAAGACGCCGCGTTCATTCGATTTCGGTCCGAAGGACATCGCGAGCGTGAAGCGGTGCGTCAGTCCGAGGTCGCCGAACGGTGCGAGAGCGTAATCCATGCGGAAACGAGAGACCTGGAGGCCGATGCCTCCGCGGAAATTCATGAGATCCCCAGCCTTATCGCCGGTCCCTGCCAGTGGAAGCTGATAACCCCCGCGCAGCGCGATAGCCTCAAGCGGGGAATACTCCACGCCGGTCATGGCGGTGGTGCGCTGGTCGTTGGGTTCGTGCTTCAAATCCACCAAGCATCTCCATGTCCGGCCCTGCTGATAGGAAACACCGGCTGCCAGCGTTAACGGCAACGGATCGTACTGGTCGATAAACCGCATTCCCGGCCCAATGTTCAATATCGAAACTCCGAGACGGAAAGGTTGTCCCTGTCTACCTGCCACGCCGCCCAGGTCCATAGCGTAGGAAGAGGCACGGTCGGAACCGATCTTACGTTCCAACACTTTGAGCGCCGCTCCCATACCGAGGCCCGATCCAACCGAATGGCCGTAAGCCAGCGTGAACGCAGAATCGTAGGCGTTGAAACTGCCCGTAGTCTGACGCGAGGCGTCGCGACCGTCCAGGTCGCCATACCCCTGACGCAGCACACTAATCCCGAAGGTTCCCAGTCGCGTGGGATGTCCGTAGGCCAAATAATCGTATTGTGATCCCACCAGCCATTCGGCATGGGTGAAGGCCGCTTCTCGATGGTCTAACCCCGCCAGTCCACCGGGGTTGTAAGCCATAGTATCGAGGTCGCCTGTTGTCCCTGTGTACGCTCCCGCCAACGCCGCCGGCCGCGCCGTTGGATCGATCTTCAGGAAGGCGGCACCGGACTGAACAGAAGCGGCGCTCGCTGTCGACAGCGAAAACGCAACATGCAAAACACTATAGGCTAAGAGCGACCGGCTGACCCTGTTCAAGAAGAGGCTGTTCATCGCACCACCCCGAACTTGCCTTTGGCGTTAATGGTGGAGGCGCCGGCTTTCTTCGCCTCGATCGAGTAGAAATAAACACCGCTCGGTATGTCGCCGTCCCAGAGATATTCATACGCGTACCGGGTTCCGTTTCCGGAATCGATCAATGAAGGCGTTTGCGTCAGAATCGTTTCGTGTACCTGGCGTCCAGCCGCGTCGTAAATTTTGAGGGTGACCTGGTCGGCAATCCCCACTTCCACATGGATCGTCGGTTTGTCTCCGGCACGCGCGGGATTCGGGAAAACAAACATATCGCGCAGGGCTAAAGAGGGGCTGAGGTCCGGTGCGCCAAAGACTTGAATGTTATTGAAGGCCGGGGCCATATCGCCGACGATGTTGGCGGCGTCGATATCCGTATGACCATCGGTATCCGAGGCCCGCAAACGGACAGTGAATAGCTGAGTGGGCGTTTGAGCGCTTCCCCCGTTGGTAGCAGCCTCAGGGTCCAGTAATTCCCATTCGTTCGAAATGGGAGTAAATCCGGACTGGCTATTCCATCCGGGAGCGAATTCAAGATGATAGGAGACAGCCGAATCGCCCTCCACAATCACAGGAGCTGGCTGCACATCGGACAATGAGTCGGCAGCCGTCCCGACGGCCCCGGGCGCACCCATAGCGTGCCCGGCCCCGAATGAGAAACCCTTGGGCAGTCCACGGTAAGGGGACAGGACGATGACAATCGCTAGGCGGGCGGTTTCCGTGTTCAGCACATTGTCGCGGCTGTAGTATCGGACGATATGGATACCGTCGCGCGTGGCCGGGATGAAGAAATTCCCATTGACGCGCTGGAAGGGCTGAGCGTCGATCGCCACCCAATGTTCCTTGACGCCCGAACTCACGCCGTTGGTGAGAGGATCGATCGCGCTGAT
This sequence comes from Elusimicrobiota bacterium, assembly GCA_031364865.1. Lineage (GTDB taxonomy): Bacteria > Elusimicrobiota > Elusimicrobia > 2-01-FULL-59-12 > 2-01-FULL-59-12 > JANLWZ01. Next base: position 5,477 of record JANLWZ010000109.1, on the reverse strand, counting down.
ACTAAGCGGAGTCGTTGGACCGATCAGTGTGATCCCTAAGATCAGATTCTTTTTGGGTTCTCCGACCACAAGCGTGCTGACCGGTGGAGTCGCATCGACGCGCACCGCAAAGGTTCTCTGGCTTTCGCGATTTCCCAGCGCATCTTCGCTGAAGGCCCTGATGGTATGGGCGCCGGCGGGGAGGGTGATGGGTGAGACGAAATTCTGGAAGGCCGCATTATCCACGCTGAACTGCGTGAACGCCACGCCGACGGCCTGACCGCCCGCCAAAGGATCGACGGCGCTCAGGCTCACGCGCCCGCCTGTCTTGATGAAGAGAGTGCCGTCGGGGCTGACGAAGGAGGGTGTGGTGACCGCGATCGACGTGACCGGGGCTGTCGTATCCAGCGCGGCGTAAATGCTTTGCACCGCTTCGGCATTGAACACGTTATCCTCGCTATAAAAGCGAACCGTCACCGGCCCGTCCGGAATATTCGATAGTGTGAAAGTAGATGGAGCGACGTCGAACGGCCCCGCATGGATGCCAACCCATGTCGTCTTAATCCCGGAGGCGACTCCCTGGGAGATAGGATCCGCCGAGACAAGCGAGAAGGTGGTTTGCCCGTTCACAAAGCGCTTGCCATTCACCTGGAGCTGCGGCAAACCGATGGACAGAAGGCTCGCCGGGGCAGTCGCATCGACCCGGACCGTCCTGGTCTGCGCGTCCTCCAAATTACCTATCTGATCCTGACTCTGGAAGAGAATCGTGTGGACCCCTTCAGGTAACGTAAAGGAGGAGATGAATTGCTGGATGACCCCACCATCGATGGAAAACTGTGTAAAGGCTACGCCCGACTCGGCATCCTGCGCCACAAATGAAATCTGTGTACGGGTGGAAAGATAAACCTCACCCGAGACCTCCACAAAAGACTGCGGCGAGAAAACAATTTCAGTGACAGGAGGAATTACGTCTGTCGGAAGCCGGAGCGTAAAGCTCGTCGTCGGTTCTGAGTTTCCGAGACGATCCACGCTGTAAATCGCCACGGTATGTGTGCCGGTAGAAAACGTCAGCGGGAGGTAATTCCCGATGAGTTCCTGGAATGCCTCTCCATCGAAAGCGAAGAAACTCGTCGCGACACTCGCAAGAGGATCGACAGAGATGATTCCCACAGGCGTTATGGAAGAAAGATAAATTTCACCGCTCAGGGTATAGGTAGCTGATCCCACCTGGAGACTGGAGACCGGTGGTGTGATGTCGATTAGGACCGATGTGCTCTGTATCGCCTCTGCGTTCCCCACGTTGTCGGTCGCAAACCACTTCACGACATGAGGGCCTTCTGTCGCCAGCGTAAAGGAGCCGGTCGATGGGACAAACGCCGCGCGGTCCAGAGACACGCTCACGCTCGCAACGCCTGAGGCGACATCGTTTGAAACAGGATCGGTGGCAACGATCCGGAGTGGCGTCTGTGAATGGAGGATCAAGGATCCATCGGAAGAAGTGACCTTCGGCGTTCCGATTTCAAGAAAAGATTCCGGCGGAGTCACGTCGACTACCACGACCTTACTGACGGTCGCCTCGGTGTTCAGCAAATTGTCCCGACTGAAGAATTGAATCGTGTGGGAACCCTCGGTGGTTAGCGTGAAAGGCCCACTGTAAAGACTGAACAGTTCACTGCCCGAGGTGATCCGAGTATCTTTCACTCCGACGCCACTCGCATCCCCCACGATGAAGCGGTCGTCCACCGCATCCAGGCTGAGGAAAGTCTGAGTACTGACAAAAATCGGGTTCTGGCCGAACGCCGGACTGCCCACGATCAAGGAGGTTCTGGGAGGCTTGTTATCGACTTCGCTGGCAGGGACAACGATGAAATGACTGGGTGAGACGGCCGCCGGCCCGTAGGAAACGGGCTGAGTATCGACGATAACGTTGACTTGCGCATTGAACGAGCTCGGCTGGCGAGGACCCGCGGCAACAAAGGTCATCGTTGCCACAGACACCGCTCCCACTGGCGCCTGGGCGCTCGCTCCATTCAAAGCCAGGATATGCAGGCGGCCTTGGGAAAGACTGCTGGAATTGGAATAGAAGCTATTTTGGAACTGCGCGGCCGCCGCACCGACTCCTTGGAGCGCAACTACGTTCGTATCAAAGTTAATAAGGAAGTCCTGTGCGCCCAACATTCGGCTACCGGTATCGACCGTCATGGTGGATGTGGCTACGAAGCCTGAGATGACCGGGCTGGAAGTCTCAATCGAAAGCGTTGCCGGCCTGTCGGTGACAGGCTTACACTGCCCTGCGCTTCCTGCAGCAAATAGCGAATTGATTTCCACGCCCGCCAGCAGTCGGTTATAAATCTGCACTTCATCGATCGATCCTTGAACAAAGTTCGCCGTCACACCTCCGGCATAGCCGCCCACCCCAATCGTGAGGGGGTGCGGATAGAAAGCGATCCTCCCGGGCGCTGGCACACTACTTTCCAGAACGCCATTGATGTAAATTTTTACGCTAGTTCCATCGTAAGTTCCGGCTACATGGAGGGCCGTTCCAAAGTTGACGCGAGTGACGGAACATGCGGCGCTAGTATTGAATCCCGGCGCGTTATCCGGTCCCAAATTCACGCGGAAGCAGACATTTCCCGTGCCCGAAGGGGCTCCAGCAGTTGCGAGCACGAAGATCAGGTACTGAGCATTCGTTTGGCCTTTCGCCATGATCACAGGGAAGTCGACGGGAATGCCCGTTAATTTAAACCAGCTGGCGACCGTCAAGTTTTGGCGTATATTAAGGAGGGGACTGTCCGGGATGCTGACCATGGCGCCTGAGCCGTTGAAGCTGAAAGCTTGTCCGACCACGCCTGGAGTAAAGGTGGCCCCCCTGCTTAACGTTCCATGGTTTCCACCGACGATATCGTTGGCATTCCCATCCCCTGGCCACCATCCGACCTGGTTGGAGGGAGCTGTTCTGCAGGAATTTTCGAGAGGCAATGGAGCGCGCAGTCCGTTGACATACTGCAGAAGAACAAGCGCGTCGTTGGCGTCAAGTCGAGTGTCGTGATTGACATCCGCATTGACCGTGCTGGGGATGACGGCCGAATTGCCAACGAGGAAATTGGAGAGCACATCGACATCGGCCTTGGTGACAATCCCATCCAGATTAACATCGCCGTTCAGAGCCAGCAGGGATGCCGGGATCGCCAGCATCGCGAATGCAAACACCAGAGGTTGTCGACGGAAGTTCATCATAAGTCACCGTGTCCAGGTCGTCATGTCCATGAATCAAAGAACGGAAGAACCCATCTGACTTCACTCGCTCTTATACCCAGCCAAGGGTTAATGCAAGTTAATTTCAAAAAATTAATAATTTTTTACAAGTGCGGGTGTTTTGAAGATACAGGCGGTGATTACGCCATGTCCGGAGACTTCGCGCCGTGGGCCTGCTGGCAGTGAGCTTCCTTTCTGATGTGACCCCTTCTTGGACCCTCGTCTCTTATTAAGGAGAGGCTGGATCTAATACAAGGAGGCCGTTATGATAAAAGCGGTAACCGCTGGTTAATGCTTTAGGCAGGGGTTGATCGTGGCGTACAGCTGTTCCATGGCGATCGGCTTGGTCAGGTAGCCCGCGGCCCCTTGCTTGGCGGCCAGGTTCCGGAACTCTTCGTCTTCTTCGCAGGTCAGGATAAACACGGCAATCTGATCGCTGATTTTAAGGATCTCATGCAGGGTTTTAATACCGCTCATCTGCGGCATACATAAATCAAGAAGTACCACGTCCGGAGTTTCTTCCTTGACCATGTCCAGGGCGCCTGGCCCATCACAGGCGGAGCGGACGTTTGCGCACCCCCTCTGGCGAAGGAACCGCTCTACCCCGCTCCTGAAGGCAGAATCATCGTCCACCACTAGAATTCCATGGTTGTTCATGATCACTATGCGTATAACCATGCCCGGAAAAGTTGTCAATATTGTTAAAGATTTGTTAAGCGGATTGAAGCTCTCCGACGATAACTTTGCCTCAACTCGTCAAAGATAAACCAAGTGTGTTAGTAGGTTAGTAGGGCAGTAGGGTGGTAGGTTGGGAGGTTGGTTGGCTATCTATCTCAAACCTACTAACAAACTAACTTACTAACCTACTCTTAATTTAAAGCCACTTCTTGCTGAGTTCTTCGGTGATGGCGGGGTCGGCAGAGGGTTCGGGGGAGGGGGAGAAGGCCATGGCCGCCTTATCCTTCTTTTTGAGGAAGTCGGTAGCACTCATAAATTGAGCGCCCGTACCTTTAAGCATGAGCCGTATGCCTTTGTCATTGGACACGATGATCATCACGCGGGGATTGGCGGAGACGCGAACCATGTCGATGATCCGCTCATCGGCAGTTTCTCCTGATGTATACACGACTGCTGTTGTTCCAGTTTGCGTGGTGCTTCCCGGCCCTTCCCGACTGTCGAAGACTACCGTGAGAGCGTTATGTCCCTGTAATACATGTTTTTGCAGGAATGCCAGCAAGTGTTCGCGCTTCGCCTGCCAGGTTCCTTTCGGAAACTCGCGCATGGCGTAGAGAACGTTGTACCCATCGAGAAGGTAGTGTCGGGACATGCCTGCATTGTATGAAGTGTTAGAACTTGAACGAGAGGGCGAGCGCCGGGCCGGTGAAGGTTACATGGCTCATGAGGCCGTCGTTTCGCTCGTCATAGTAGATCGTCCGGTAAGTGAAGCTGACATCTATCCATTCGAATGAATAACCTGTGCCACCGAAGGCCTGCCAGGTAAGCTTTGACGTCTTCAGCAAAAGCAATGCCGAGAGGCGCTGCGCGAACAGCCGCTAGAAGAAGACGCGAGAGATTACCCATAAACGGGGCAATCTTGCCATTTTCGGCAGGTAGACCGTCAACCTAATTGCTAGCCGCGAAGCATGTAAACGATCAGAAGGATGGGAAGCGGAACGCCGATCGCCCACGCCAGAATGTAGCCGATTCTGCCGTTTTCATTCAGCTTTTTCATTTTGAACTCCTCTTGGTTCATCGCGTTTGCTGGTCGGGTCGTTGTTGATGTTCAACCCATTATGTCTAGGGATATCGGGTCGCTGGCGAAAGCTATCGCCGCGAGCATCATTAAAGCCTTGTCCCTCACGGGCGTCGTTGGGATCGTTAATGTCGCCTTTTTGAACCATGGGCTTCTTACGTTTATCATTCATGTGTGTACCTCCATTGAATGAGAACCTCAGTGGTCGTCGGCGGTTTCTACTTTGTGGAGGGTTTACCGAGGGAGTGGCCGGCGATCCAGCCCGTGGTCCAGGCGTTCTGGAAGTTGAAACCACCGGTTTCGGCATCGATATTCAAGATCTCGCCAGCAAAATAGAGCCCAGGACAGCGTTTGCTTTCCATCGTCCGAAAATCGACGTCATCCAAATCGACGCCTCCGGCGGTGACGAATTCTTCTTTAAATATTCCGCGGCCAGAGATCTCGAAGACCCCTTGTGTCAGTTGTTTGGCCAGGACCTTCAAACAGTCAT
>JANLWZ010000094.1:0-2820 GCA_031364865.1 Elusimicrobiota bacterium | reverse complement strand
TCTTGTAGGCGATCACGCCCTGGCGCACGTCTTCCGCGTTTGGCAGCGAAAGGTGTTCAGCCGGCGTCACGTAGCAAAGCAGCGATGCTCCTGCCCAACCGGCGAGTGCGGCACCGATCGCGGAGGTGATGTGATCGTACGCAGGGGCAATGTCCGTCACGAGCGGCCCCAGCACATAGAAAGGTGCACCGTTACAAATTTTCTGTTGGCGTTCCACGTTCATGGCCACCTGATGCATAGGAACGTGTCCTGGACCTTCCACCATCACCTGAACACCCATGGCAATGGCCCGTGCGGTGAGCTCACCCAACGTATCAAGCTCGGCAAATTGTGCCGCGTCTGAGGCGTCCGCAAGACAGCCGGGCCGTAATCCATCGCCCAAGCTGTAGCTCACGTCATAAGCACGCAGGATTTCCGTGATCTCGTCGTAATGTGTGTAGAGGAAATTCTCTTCGTTGTGCGCAATGCACCATTGCGCCATAAGCGAACCACCGCGGGACACAATGCCCGTGATGCGGTTGGTCGTGAGCGGCACATACGCTTTGCGAACACCCGCATGAATCGTGAAATAGTCGACGCCTTGCTTGGCCTGCTTTTCGATTTCATCGCGCATGATCGGCCACGAGAGATCTTCCGGCTTGTTCACCATCTCCAGCGCGCCGTAGATAGGGACCGTGCCTACAGGAATGGTGCTCGCCTGAACGATCGCATCGCGAATCATGTCCAAATCGCCGCCCGTGGAAAGATCCATCACTGTGTCGGCGCCGTAGTGGACAGCCTTATGGAGCTTGTCGAGTTCCTGCTCTAAATTCGAGGTCGTGGAGGAGTTGCCGATGTTCGCGTTGATCTTGCAGCTCACGCCGATGCCGATCGCCATCGGATCAAGACGGTGTTTTAAATGTTCGACGTTGGCCGGGATGATGAGGCGTCCGGCAATAAGCTCATCTCGGATAAATTCGGGTTTCACGCCTTCTTTTTCGGCGACACGCTTTATCTCTGGCGTGATTTCATTCTTGCGGGCTGATTCGAGCTGTGTCATAGAGCCTCCTAGAAGTCCTTCAACTGACTGAAATGGCGGGACTTCCCGTTTCCGATTCGGCATTTAAAACACTGATGCGCGCAGCCACCCATTCGGCGGTACTGCGGAATGCTTTGGCTTGCGGCGAGTCCGGCTTGGCGAGCGAGATAGGAATCCCTTTGTCGCCGCTTTGTCCCACACTGGGATCAAACGGCACCTGTCCTAAAAGTGGAACTCCATACTCTTCACTGAGCATCAGGCCGCCTTTGCCGTCAAAGAGATCGATATGTTTGTGACAGTGCGGGCAATCGAGCCCGGCCATGTTCTCGACAATACCTAAAATGGGCACTCGGACTTCGTTAAACATCGCGATCGAGCGGCGAACGTCTGAAAGCGCGACAGCCTGAGGCGTGGTCACGATGACGACACCAGAAATGGGAACGGTCTGCACGAGGCTGAGCTGCGCGTCACCTGTTCCGGGCGGAAGATCTACCACCAAATAGTCGAGCTCCCCCCAGGCCACGCTGGTGAGAAATTGTTTGATGACTCCATGAAGCATGGGCCCGCGCCAGATGACGGCTTTCCCTGGATCCACAAGAAATCCGAGCGAGATGACTTTGATGCCGTGGTTTTCAAAAGGAATCAGCTGTTCCTGATCGTTCACGTTCGGGCGCTCTTCGGCAATGCCCATCATCATCGGTATGTTGGGGCCGTAGATGTCAGCGTCGAGTAAACCCACGCGCGCACCGCTCTTCTGTAAATTGACCGCTAAATTGACGGAGGTAGTACTTTTCCCCACGCCGCCTTTACCGCTGGCGACTGCAATAATGTTTTTGATTCCCGCAGGAAGCTGCGCGCTCTGACCCAGGCCTGAAGATTTCCTCACTTCTGCATCAAACTTAATGGAAACCGACTTCACGCCGGGCACGCGGCGCACCGCTTCTTCAGCTTCTTTCTGCATCTGGTCTTTGAGGGGGCACGCGGGTGTGGTGAGCATGAGCGTAAAGCTCACGCTGTCGCCTTCGACCACGAGATCCCTCACCATGTTCAAGGTGACGAGGTCTTTGTGGAGTTCAGGCTCCTGTACTTTGCGAAGAGCGTCAAGGATGGCATCTTGGTGAACCATAAAATTATTTCTCGACTCCTAAGGCACCGTAGACGGGAATAGGCGATTTCAGTTCGCCGTAGCTGATGGACTTGGCGTAAGGCAGAAGCTCCGACATGATCATCATGAACGCCCAGATGGGCATCGGGCTCGGACAGCCCTGGATGAGAACAGGTTTGCCTTGGTATTTCTTCCAGTCAAATTGCTTGAGGGATGTGCGGAAAGGTTCTTCGCGGAACATCCCGCCCGTGAGCAGCTCACGCGGGTCGACGACGTCCACCGGTCAGGAGTCTGCCGGAGTGCTAGTTTGAATCTGACCAGGGCTCTTTTGGCCTGATCCGAGGCACTCCGCAGCGACGCGTGCCTTCAGGCACGCTTGTGAGGAGTAACGATGGAGCAGGGCAAAAGAGCCCTGGCCCGGAGGGAAAGCCCATCTCGGGCTGGCTTCTGCGTCGCTCCTCCTCGAAATACCCTGTAGGTATTCCATCGTCGTCTCTCCTTGAATCCAGCACCGATCTGGGCTTTTCAGATTCAAACTAGCACTCCGGCAGACTCCTAAACGGAGAAAGATTCGCCGCAGCCACAACTCTTCGTGGCGTTGGGATTGCTGAATGTGAAACCTTTGCCCTGGAGACCGTCTTGAAAGTCGAGCTCGGTTCCCTTGAGATAGGGAGCGCTCTTCGAATCCATGATGACT
>JANLWZ010000059.1:0-4095 GCA_031364865.1 Elusimicrobiota bacterium | reverse complement strand
TCACGGCCCAGGCGATGCCGGCAAAAGCGAGCGCCACCGGTGTGTAGATGCCGCCCAGCTTGTCCGCGAGGCGGCGCAGGCGCGGACGCTTTTCTTCGGCCGCGCGCATAACTTCCATGATTTTGGCGTAGCGCGAATCCTTCGGAATGCGGAGGGCGCGGATCGTGAGCGGCGTTTCGCCGTTGATCGCACCTGAAAAAATCTGGGAGCCCGGCGCTTTGGACATCGTGAAGGGTTCGCCGGTCAGATACGACTCGTCCATATAACTGTGGCCCTCCACGACGACGGCGTCTACCGGAGCGATCTCATGCGGCAGAAGCATGAGCAGGTCGTCGGTCCGTATGTCGTCCACCTGAATGTCGGCGAGCTGAGAACCGGTTTTACGGTGAGCGATCTGCGGCATGCGTTTGAGGAGCGCGTTCAGCACGGACGACGCTCTTTGTACGGCATACGTTTCCAGAAGCGCGCCTCCGGACAGCATGAGCACAAGGATGGCGCCCGCCAGATATTCTTTAAGAAGGAAGGAGGTGATGATGGAGATCATGGCCAGAGCATCGGCCCCCAGCTCGCCGCGCAAAAGATCCTGCGCGATGTCGATGAGCATGGGGATTCCACCGATGAGCATGACAGCCATCAGGAGGAGGTCGCGTTCAACAGCGGAGAAAGGTTGGATCGCCCTGGGAAGGAGATAAGCGACGATGCCGCCGGCGGAAAGCGCCACAATCCAGGCGCTTTTATTCCGAAAGAGATGTTGCCAGCGCATGGAGAGAAGAGTACCAAATTGGCTTCGGAGGACTATAATCCCGGCATGACTCCCGTACAGCGAAGCTTTTCGCGAATCGGTTTGTGGGTTGGCGTCGTCACGCTGATGCTCGTGATCACGTCCAGGCCCAAAAGATCACCAGGCGAATTATCCTCTCTGGGAACAGTGCGCGACATGTCGTTTTATGGCGTGACGTCTTCCGGCGCCAAGCCGATGCGAACCACGCATCTGCAGGGACAGCCCTGGGTCGCCAACTTCATCTTTACCCGCTGCGGAGGTCCCTGCCCCATCATGAGCACGAAGATGGCCGCGCTGCAGCGCGTTCTCCCCAAAGAGGTCAAGCTCGTCAGTTTTACCGTGGACCCCGACTATGACAATGCGCACGTCCTGCAGGTGTACGCGCGGCGTTTCCATGCCAATCCGGAACGCTGGATCTTTGCCCGCGCTTCCAAAAATTCACTGACGAAAATGGTTTCCAAAGATTTCAAACTGTCGGACAAGCTGGAAATGCACAGCACGAAGCTCGTCCTTGTCGACCAGCAGAATGTGGTGCGTGCTTATTACGACTCGGATGGTGAAGCGGTTTTTAAGGATGTAGCAAGGGATGTGGCGCTGTTAACGACAGGGAAGGCGCCCAGGCCGCCGCATCAGTAACGCCAGAGGTGGAAGCCGATGTGGAACTGCCTGCGTTCGTGCAGAAGCCAGCTGATGAGCGTGCTGATCGTGGAAAAAACGAGTGAGCCGGCGATCGCCCAGGTGTAATTTTTGATCATGAGGCTGGGGATAATGTAGCCCGCAGAAAAGAAGATCGCGGCATTTAAGAAGATTGTGAAAATGCCGAGCGTCACGATGTTCAGCGGAAGCGTAAGAAAAAGCAGAACCGGCCGCACAAATGCGTTCAAGAGTCCCAGGACCAGAGAGCCAAGCAACGCCGCCGTCCAATGCTGAAACCAGACCCCCGGAAGAACCCAACCCGTCACCAGCAGTGCGAGTGTATGCGAGATCCACCTCACGAAAAAAGATTTCATGCGAAAAACTCACCTTGCCCCGGGATGTCTGGGGGCATTTTGACAGGGGCGCCGGCTTTGGCGCGGTTGAGGGCCTGGTTCAGCAGCTTGTCTGCTCGTGAGATCATCGGATGCTCCCGTGGCACCTGTTTCCAGGTGATTTCTTTAAACTTCTTCGCGGCCGATTTTACTTTTTCCGCAAGCGCCTGCAGATGGACATCTTTGATGCGGTATCTGCCCTGGAGCTGATAGACGATCAACTCACTATCGCCATGACACAGCAGAATCGTGCCTTTCAGGCTATGAGCGACTTCGACGGCTTTGAGCATCGCACGGTATTCGGCTTTGTTGTTCGTCATCTCGCCGATGCACTCCGCTCCTTCTTTGAGGATCTCGCCATCGGGGCGGCAGATCACGTAGCCGATCGCGGCGGGACCCGGGTTTCCGCGGGCGCCGCCGTCAGAGAATGTATGCAGAAGCATCAGCGATAGTTGGTGAACTGAAGAGGTAGACCGTAATCTTTGCCGCGCAGGAAATTCATGGTGGTCTGCAGTTCGTCCTTGGATTTGCTGGTCACGCGAAGCTGATCGCCTTGAATGGAAGCCTGGACTTTGAGTTTGGCATCCTTTACATCGCGGACGATGGCCTTGGCTTTTTCGGATTCGATACCCTGCTTCATCTTGACGGGCTGCCGCACCGTGCTGCGTTCCGCCTGTTCGATCTTCTGATAATCGAGGGCCTGAAGAGAGACACCGCGCTTGACCAGCTTCGACTGGAGGACATCGATGACGCTCTTGAGCTTTTGCTCGTCGTCAGAGAAAAGCGTCAGAATTTCTTTCTTGTCCCAGTCAATCCGTGAGACGCTTCCCTTGAAGTCAAAGCGCGTCTGTATCTCTTTATTGACCTGATGCACGGCATTCTCCACTTCCTGGAGGTTCAGTTTCGAGACGACGTCAAAAGAAAATTCATCCGCCATAAAATCCTTTCAATGCGTCAGCGCAACAAATACACGCCCGACATCACGAGCACGATGCCGCCCAGTTTGGACCAGGTGAACGCCTCGCCGAAAAAGAGAAGCCCGAAGAGAAAGGCCAGGATCGGATAAGACGCGCCAATGGGCACCACGCGCGACACTTCACCGATCTTCAGAGCGCGGTAAAAACAAAGCTGCCCGACAATGCTCGCGACAAAGCCGCCCAGACAGAGGAAAATCCAATTGCGCGGCGTGAGTTCCTTAAACCGGTCCGCGACCTGCGGAAGCATCGGAATAAAAAGGATCGCGCCGACGAGGACGCCCAAGGTACGGATGATCACGCCTACGACAGGATCGACCGAACCGCGCAGGCCGACTTTTTCCAGTGCCGGCGCTAAACCCCAGCAAAAGGACGCCAGCAGCGCCCAACCAAAGGCGGTGTGGATGGTCATTGCGCTTCTGAGCGGCGCAGCCTAGGCCATAAAGAAGGCGGCGATGAAGCAAGATCACCCATAAATTCTGCAGGACGTTCTTCCCATACTTTGAAGTGAAAACGGATGGCATCGAGGATACGCAGGGTGGCTTTGCCGTCGCCGTACGGATTGACGGCATTGGCCATGCGTTCATACGCACGCTGATTTTCTAAAAGCTCGCGAATTTCCTGGTAGACATCCTGTTCTTCGACGCCGATGACTTTCGCTGTGCCGGCGGCGACCGCTTCCGGCCGTTCCGTGACTTTGCGCAGCACAAGCACAGGCTTGCCGAGCGCCGGCGCTTCTTCCTGAATACCGCCGGAATCGGTCACGACGACATAGGCTTTTTCCAACAGGTTCACCAGATCGAGATAATCGACGGGCGGAATGAGGTGGATCTTCGGATGCTTGCCGAGGATGTCCTGTGCGGTCTTCTGCACGTTGGGATTGAGATGCACAGGATAGATGATGTACACGCCAGAGTGATCGTCCACAATGCGCCGCAGCGCTTTGAACACGCTTTCCAGCGGCGCGCCGTGGTTCTCGCGACGATGAGCCGTCACGAGGATCATGCGCGCGGCCGGCTGCAGCGCATCCGAATGCGCGTGCGGGTCAAAAAGTTTTCGCAAGGTCGCATCGGTCCAGGAATGCTCTTCCTTCATCGCGATAAACAAAGCGTCGGTCACGGTATTGCCCGTGACGAAGATGGAGCCCTTGTCGATATTTTCTTTGAGCAAGTTTTCTTTCGCCTGATGCGTCGGCGCAAAATGCAGCGTGCACAAATGATCGGTGAGCAGGCGGCTCGATTCCTCCGGGAATGGGTCATGCAGGTCAAAGGAACGTAAGCCTGCTTCGACATGTCCCACCGGAATTTTCTGG
>JANLWZ010000053.1:0-2257 GCA_031364865.1 Elusimicrobiota bacterium | reverse complement strand
TCTTAGAGACAATACCGAGCCAAGCCGCAGATGTAAGGCGAAAGCCCCAGGGCTGCGGAAGGTGTAACGAGCAGGCGGTGACGAAAGAATAATCCGCCCACGAGCGCCCGACGCGAAAGCGATGATGTGCTCTGAGCTACGCAGCGATGCGTAGAAGCGCAGATAAAGCACTGCGCGATAACAGAACTGGATGAATTCTTCCGCGATTATGTGCGGATGTCGAGGTACAAAAGGTACTTCGGTACAGACGAAGCGGCTATCTTCCAATTAAAGGAGGATCTGACCAAGAAAAAGGGCGACCGCGTTACCTTCGCGCTCGTCAACGAGTTGGTCGGCAACGGCGTTACTGGCAATTCGACCCTCAAGGGCAACGAAGAACGCCTCAATTCCCGCTCGCACGCCATCACGGTAGACGTTCTGCGTCATGCCGTAGCGGTGGACGATTGGGACGTGCAGAAGTCCGTCATCGACCTTCGCCAAGCAGCGCGTACGCAGTTGCGTGAGTGGTCGATGAAGCAACTGCGCGACGCCTGCACGAACGCTCTGGGACAGATCGACGGAGTGAACTTCACTTCTGCGACCAACGCCCAGCGCGATACCTGGCAGGTAAACAACCGCGACCGGCTGGTGTTCGGCACCGGAACGGTCACGCAGACCACGTTTGCCTCGGCAATATCCTTCAGCACGACCGCTCAACTGACGCCTAACCTGCTGTCGCTGATGAAGCGGCTGGGACAGGCGGCAAGCCCGAAGGTAAAGCCGGTGTACGTTAAGGAAATGGATCAGGAGTGGTTTGTCGCCTTCGTCGGCCCGCGCGCTTGGCGCGATCTGACAGAGGACAACCCGACCACGAACGTCCTGACGCTGGCAAACAGGGACGCAAGGGTTCGCGGAGTCGATAACCCGCTCTTTACCGGCGATTCGCTGGTGTGGGATGGGATGATCATCCGTGAGATTCCAGAGATTCAGCCTCTTTCGGCTGCGGTTGCTTCCATTTCAGGGCTTGCAATCGAGCCTGTCTATCTGTGCGGGGCGCAAGCAGTCGGCCTTGCATGGGCGCAGCGCACCAAATCCACCACGGACATTGACGACTACGAGTTTCTGCATGGCGTAGGCGTTCAGGAAATCCGGCGCGTGGAGAAACTGCGCTTCGGGACTGACCCATCAGCGGATACCACGACGCCCAAGGATCACGGGATCGTCACGGCGTTCGTTGCTGCGGCTGCGGATTAAAGGAGAACTGAACATGGCTACTTTCACCGCAGACAAAGCACAAACCGGAGTAATGCCGAAGGCGCTTCGTGTCGGCCTGGTCAACGTCAAGTCGTCCCTGTCCTTGGATGGTGTTTCCACATCCATCGGGGCTACGTTCATCATGTGCAAGATTCCGGCCCACTCGAAGATTTCGGCGCTGTCCTTCCTTTGCAATATCTCAGGGGAATACACGCTCCAAGCTGGCGATTCGGTGAACGGAGAGCGGTTCCGCTCCACGTCCACATACTCCGCTGGTGTTGGGGATGTCAGGCCGAACGTGATACAACTCGCGTACTCGTACTCCGCTGACGACAACCTCATCATCAAGATTTCGCTCGCGTCTGTCCTCACGCTTGGCGGCGGAGTTCACTCGAACGTCATCTTCACGATGGACTCGTAAAGAAAGAGAACGATATTGCCGATGAACCTGTAGGGGCCGCGCTAACAACGCGGTCCCTATTTTTTTAAGGGACTTGGGGCATGAAAGTTTGGGATTCCACAAGCGGGCAACCGCAGACAGCAGAGACTGGCACCAACCTGTTCGACACGGCTGTTGCGCTGCACCTTGAAAACAGGTTCGATGAAGCAGAACACATTTATTGCCAGCTTCTTGAGCAGAACCACAACAACCTTGGGTTGATGGCGACCCTCGGCTCTTTGTATTCGCAGTCTAAAAAGTTTGGCCTCGGTATTCATTTCCTGCAAGCGGCTGTTGATGCAGGGATGAATGATTCCGATGTCTACACGAACCTTGCTCTGGCCTACCAGAAGTCAGGACAAAGAGAAAAATCGCGCGTCTACTTCGAGAAATCCGTGGAAGGGGAGGATACGACCCCAGAGGCGCTGACCAATTACAGCGGAGTTTTCATCGAAGCAGGGGAACCGCAGAAGTGCATTGACCTGTGCGAGAGGGCTATAGAGCGGAAGCCGGAGCTTCCGATAGCGCACTGGAACTTGGCGCTTGCCCTGTTGGGAGAAGGCCAGTGGGACCGGGCTTGGGATG
>JANLWZ010000032.1:0-1566 GCA_031364865.1 Elusimicrobiota bacterium | reverse complement strand
GCGCTTTCGCCCTGGGATTTACGTCAAGCCGCACGGCATATTCTGGGGAAGCCGCTGGAGCCTCTCCAACGGGGCAGTACGACGCCGCGCGCCGACACGCTGCGCGTGATGACGTACAACGTCCATGGCTGTTGGGGCATGGATGGCCGCATGAGCATGGAACGCATCGCGCGCGTTATTGCGCGGCATCAGCCGGATGTGGTCGCCCTGCAGGAAGTCGATGAAGGACGCACGCGTTCCCAGGGTGTTGATCAATCTGCCGTGCTCGCCAAAATGCTGGGCATGCACGAATTTCACTGCGTGGAGAAGAATCATCTGCGTGAGCAATCCGGCATCGCCGTGCTCAGTCGTTATCCGATGCAATTGCTGGCGAAAAGGCGTCTTCCAGGGGACCCTGATATATACGACATGTCCGCGCGCGTTGCCATGTGGGTTTCGATTCAGGCGCCTACGCGAACGGTGAACCTTTTGAATACTCACCTGAGTATCTGGGCGCCTCGCGCTGCTGAGCAAGCGTGCGCTCTCATGACCGAGGACTGCCTTAAAGGCACCGCTTTCAAGCAGAATGCGGTCGTGTGCGGCGACATGAATGCAGCGCCCAAGTCACCGGTATGCCGGCAGTTCACCAGCGCGTTTCACGATGCCCAATTGCGCCATGCGGGGGCCGCCCCCAGGATGACGTGGTTTGGACGCTATCCCTTTCGAAGGATCGATCATATTTTTGTCTCTGAAGATCTTGCTGTAAAAGCCGTCGATGTTCCCGGCACCGAGCTCGAAAAGCTTGCCTCTGACCATCTGCCCCTCATCGTCGATCTTGATGTACAATCGACGCGGTGAAATCAGAAACCACGGGCACGAAAGAAGAATATCTGCAGAATCTGCGTCATTCCACGGCTCACGTCATGGCGCAAGCCGTACAGGAATTGTTTCCCGGCACCAAACTCACGATCGGCCCTCCCATAGAAGACGGCTTCTATTACGACTTTGACAGCCCGCAGCGTTTTACTCCCGAAGACCTGGAAAAGATCGAAAGACGCATGCGGCAGATCGTGGAAGGCAATCATGCCTTCCAGATGAGCACACATCCGAGCGATGAAGCACGCGAATTCTGGAGCAAGCGGGGGGAGAAGTACAAGGTTGAGCTCATCAACGATTTCAATGCGCCGACCGTCACCTATTGCTCACATGGTACGTTTGTCGATCTTTGCCGCGGCGGCCATATCGAGTCGACCAAAGAAATCCGTCATTTTAAACTCCTCAAAATCGCCGGCTCCTATTGGCGCGGCGATGAAAAGCGCGATCAGCTCCAGCGTATCTACGGAACCGCCTGGACCTCGAAGCAGGAACTCGACGACTACCTTAAGCGCCTGGAAGAAGCGAAAAAACGCGATCACCGCGATTTAGGTCCCAAGCTCGGGCTATTCACCATTCTGCCGGATACGATCGGACCTGGTCTCATCTTCTGGCTTCCCAAAGGCGCGACGCTCCGCCGCCTTATAGAGGAATATCTGCGGAAGCTGCTCGAAAAGAATAACTACCAATTTGTCGTGACGCCGCATGTCGCGC
>JANLWZ010000203.1:0-3021 GCA_031364865.1 Elusimicrobiota bacterium | reverse complement strand
TGACGGCGGTGGGACGCGCCGCCAGCAGGCCTTTGTAAGCTTCCGGAAGCGCTTTCTTGCGATGCGCAAGAACGACTCCATAGGCTGCCACGCACCCGATCGCGGGCGCGCCCCTCACCACCATATCTTTGATCACACGCGCGACGTCCTGCCAGGTACGGCAGGTGACCCAAACCTTGTTCTGGGGCAGCTTGCGCTGATCCAGAACAAGGAGTTGGCCGTTTTTCCATACAAAGGCGCGTGTCTTAGGCATGTCTCCTAGGGAATTTCGTCCATCACCCGCTTGAGCTCGTCCTCAGAACGGCCGATGACCTGTATCGTTTTCTCACGCGCTTTTTCGCCGCGCATGATGTGAATCATTTTCAGTGGCACTTCAAAAAACTCCGATAAGTATGAGATCAGAACATTGTTCGCAACGTCACTCACTTCTGGTGTAACCACTTTCACCCGAACCACGCTACCGATTCTACCGACTACTTCGTTCTCTTCGCCGTTTGGAATCACGCGTACACGAATGATCATGAAGACATATTCCCCCTAGTGTGTTAGTTTAGCGAGTTGTATAGACCTTTCCTTTGCCCTCATCAGGGCCCTCTTGAAGATCGCGCGGACCTTCGCCTGTTCCATGACTTTTAAAGCGGCTTCCGTCGTCCCTCCGGGGGAGGTGACGCGGGTGCGCAGCGTCTGCGGCTCTTCATGCGACTGAGCGAGCAGCAAGCCTGCGCCTTTGATGGTCTGCCGGACGAGCTGATCGGCGATATGAGGCGCGAGCCCCATCGCGACGGCGGAATCTTTCATGGCCTCCGCCACATAAAAAACGTAAGCAGGGCCAGAACCGGAGACGGCCGTGACCGCATCCATGTCGCGCTCTGCGACGATGACGGCGACGCCGACGGTTTCCATGACACCGGCGGCGATTTTCACATGAGCTTCGCTGGCCGCTTTGCCGCGGGCGATACCCGCCATTCCATGCCCGACGAGCGCTGGCGTGTTCGGCATCACGCGCACGACGGGAACACCTTTGGCTAAAAACTTTTCAATGAAGGCGGTCGTGATGCCCGCCGCGATCGAGAGTACGATCTGATTTTTCTGAATGACCGGGCCCAGGTCTTCGAGGACATGCTTCATGTGCTGAGGCTTCACCGCTAGAAGAATGACGTTCGCGCCGCGAACGGCCCAGCGGTTATCGGCGCTGGCGCTGACTTTGTACCGGAGTTGGAGTTTCGCGAGCTGGTCGTGACGGATGTCGCAGGCGATGATCTGGGAGGGTTTCCAATGGCCGGATTTGAGCAGGCCAGCAATCAGCGCCTCACCCATATTTCCGCCACCCACAAACACGATTTTTTTTGCCATCTAGCAGAACTTAGCGTGAATTATAGTCGATTTTGGAGCTTGTGTCAGGACTTCTTCACTAAAACGACATCCGGCAGATCTCTAAAATCAGAATCTCCCGTCACTAGCGTTGCGTGATGAGCCTTGGCCGTGGCATACACGATGGCATCCGCCATCGCTAAACCATGAGCAAGGCTCACTTCGGCCGCCTGGACCGCCAGCTGGTCATCGAGAGCGATAACTCGCGTTGTGCCCATATGGGCCAGAATCGCATCCGCAATCGTTTCAGAGGCATCACGCTTGAGTCGCTTATAGACTTCATACACAACGATGGACGGTGTCACTACATCGTGAGCACTCTCCAGATATTCCGAAAAACGATCCGCCAGCGGACCGTCGGAGGCAAATTCAATCCAGCCCGAGGAATCCACGAGCGTGAGCGATCGCGCTTTCGTCACAGAGATCGCTCCCGTTTTTCCCGCAGAACACCCGCTTTTAACCCTCGAGCAATACCCCGAAGCTGCTGGAGCGATCGCTCAGGCACGAGGGTGATCACATCCCCCTTTACAAGAAATATCATCCGCTGCCCGCTGTGAAGATGAAACCTTTCACGAATTTCTCTCGGGATGACCAGCTGATATTTCGTTGATAAAGTTGACTGCGTCATGCACTCTCCTGTCGAAACGTGGTAGCCCATTACATCTAAATGTAATACGCATATGTTATCGATCAGTATTAAGCTTACTATTACTATCTATGTATTACAAGGGAAGAATGAGGATTATCGTAGGCCGAAAAGGGCGGTGCCGATGCGCACCAGGGTGGAACCTTCTTCAATGGCGACTTCAAAATCGGAAGACATTCCCATGGAAAGCGTGTCGAAGTCTTTGGCGACTTTGGTATGGGCATCAAAAAGCTTTTTCAGACGCTGAAAGTAGGGGCGCGCAGCGTTTCCCGCAGCGTTGAGCGGCGGAATTCCCATGAGCCCACGCAGCTCCAGCGCCGGAAGATCTTTCAGCTGAGACAGAAACTCCGTCAATTTTTCAGGATCGAGGCCGGACTTGGTCGCTTCCGCAGAAATCTTTATTTGGATGAGGCAGGTCTGTCTTTTTCCCACCGACTGTGCGTATTGGCTGATCTCTTTGGCCAGCTCCAGCGAGTCCAGCGACTGAATGACGTCAAAGAATTCCACCGCTTTTTTGACTTTGTTGGATTGGAGTGGGCCGATCAAATGGAGGATCGGTTTTGGAGTGACATCACTGTACTTCGCGATGGCTTCCTGGACGCGGTTCTCGCCGACATCGCGCAGTCCTGCGTCGAGCAGAGGCTGCACACGCTCCAGTGGCACGGTCTTGGTGACCGCTAAAAGTGTGACGGCAAGACCGTCGCGGCCTGAACGCTCTGCCGCGTGAACAATCTTTTCTTCGATCATCGCGAGCTCGCTCATGGCTGCGCTCTTTTTCCGGTATTGGAGATGCACCAGGTGTAGCTGCCGGAGCAGCGCAGGCGGTCAGGCATCATGCCGTCGGGACAACCTTCCTCTTTCTCGGGTAGATAGTAGCCGGCGCGCATGGCTTTCAGCGAAGCAAGGCAGCAGCCCGTATCGCGCCGGCCCATGCAGGCGTTGCGTAAATGGATATAGAGTTTTTCTTTCATCTGTTCACTGGGACCGAGCGCGTCTTTTCTGGC
>JANLWZ010000389.1:0-8149 GCA_031364865.1 Elusimicrobiota bacterium | reverse complement strand
GGGATGCCGAACGTGGTGCTGGAGGCGATGGGCGCCGGCGTTCCTGCAGTCTGAGCTTTTCTGGCTTGGCGGTGGGGGACTTCTTCAGGAAACCAGCGGCACTTGGAATCACGCCTACTATCTTTTACTGCCGGTGCTGGCAAAACTTTGCGGCTGCCGCACGGAAGTCGTTGCGCTTGGTGTCGATCCTATACGCCAAGCCCATAACCGCTTTTTGACACGGTGGGTCTTCAATCATTGGGTCGATGAAGTTTCGGTGCGTGATGCGGCCTCTTACGAAGCGTTGATCCGCTGCGGTGTGCGTGCACCCGTCACAATTATTCCTGATCCTGTTTTTTCGCTGCATCCACAAGTCCATCAGGGTGGCGGAGAACGCTTGGCCTGCGCTTTCTCGGGTAGTACGGCTATCCCCGTCTGCGATACTGCGCTTTTTCTCGAGCGCTTGGGGAAGCAGCTTCAGAGGCGCATCGATTTGCTTGTGTTATTCCCCGAGCAGGACATGACGCTGGCCAATGAAATTGCGAACTCGGCCTCCACAGTCGATAGTGTGCGCGTCGTCACGGAAGCGGAACAGCTTTTATCATGGATTTCTGAGTACAAGCTGGTGTTGGGCTCACGATTCCATGCGCTTGTCCTGGCAGCGCAGGCCGGAATCCCGTTCGTAGGCCTGGGATCCCAAGTGAAAATCCACAGTCTGTGCTCATCTAAAGGGATGCCGCATGCTTTAAATCTCTCACCCGAGCAGCAAGATATTGTGTTAAAACAGGCCGCCGCGCTTTTAAAATCCAAAAGTAGTATACTCTCGACGTAAACAGCTCTATTTTCCGCGCAGATATGATGAATCGTAAACAACTTTTCCAAGCCTCCACCGCGCACGTGCTTGTGGTCTCGTTTTTGCTTGCCGGCATGGGCATCATCTTGATTGGCTTACAGGACTCGCTGAAAAAGGCGGAAAGCAGCCTTCGTCAGAGCCTGAAAGTCGTCGTGTTCATTCAGTCGAACATTTCTGATGATCTTGCCAAGGTCTGGGCCGAAACGCTCCCTTCGCAGGATCCGGCGATTGAATCTGCCGTTTTTATTTCCCGGCAAGAAGCGCTTGCCAAAGCGCAAGGCAATCCAGCCCTCGTCAAATCGTTGATTCTGCTTCGCGATAATCCGCTGCCGGCAACAGTCCTTCTGCGCTATCGCGATTCGGCTTGGCTGGAGCGCTCCGAACCCGCTACCGCGCTGCGCGCGTCTCCAGAAGTGCAGGAACTTCGCTGGGATCCTGAAGCGCGCTCGCTTTTCCGATCGCTTTCACAATGGCGGTTCTGGCTGGTACGAATCTCTATTTTTGCCGCGGTGCTCATGCTGATGTGGTGCTCCTTTGGACTTTATCGCTTCAAGGTGATGCGGGCGCCGGCCAGAGCGCTTCTCCTTCAGCTGGGGCTTGGACTGCTGGGTGGGGGACTTGCTCTTCTGATCTTCGGGCTGGCGCTCCAGCGCTTAGGCAGCGATGCTGCCGTCTACAGTCCGCTCCTCATTTCTCCCTGGCCGATCGCTGCGGCGATCATGGCGGCTATCGCAACGTTCGGATGGAAGGTCGCTGATGAAGCTTAAGATAAGCGCTCTTCTTGTGTTGGTGGGTGCGAGCTGGGTCTCTGCCGACACGTATTCGACGCTGTTAAAGCGCTATGAAAAGCAGATTCAATTACAGGAAAAGCAACTGGGCTCTTTGCGTAACCGGCTTCAAGAAAAAGAACGGGATGTCACCAAGTGGAAGGGCAAGGCCGATTCCGCGAAGTCTGCGTACTCGGATTCCAGTGCAGCGCTCGAGACGACACGCAGCAAATTGAAAGCGGTCCACGTAAAACGCGTCATCGTGCGCACCGAAGCCGATGCGGCGCAAAGCAAAACGACCGAACACGTTTTTCTTTCACGCGCTGCTCAGCGCGAATCCCATGTTTTGGCGACTGATCTTTACGCGCAGGAGCTTTTGGCGATATCGAGCACTCGCATTTCTGTCGAAGATCAATCCTCTGCTTATATTCTCCAACGCCTGACAACGCTTTCGCAATCCGCGCAGAAGGTGGCGGAAGCATCGCAAAAGCAGGAGACCGCGCTGCGCACCGAAGAAATGCAGCTGCAGTCGAACGAACAGGCGCGCTCAGAAGAAGTCGATCGCCTTCACGAAACGCAAGAGCAGCATTGGCAAAAATGGCAGGAAGCGCTCCGGCGAAAAAATGCGCTGGAAGATGAGATCAGCCGGATGGATCAATCTGCGAAAGCGCTGCAGGTGATGCTGCAGGAAATGCGCGATCACCGCGATCAAGCCAAGGCCATGCAGAACAATTCGCCTATGAACGAGAAAGCGCTCGCCTCTTTAAAAGGAACGCTCCCCTGGCCTGCGCAGGGACAGGTGGTCCAGAACTTTGGCAGACAGTATTCCGACGAATTGAAGCAGCTTGTCGTCTCCAATGGCATCAAGATCGATGTCGGGGAAAATCACACGGTGCGCACCGTGCAGGAAGGCAAAGTCATTTACGCCAGTCCCTTCCGACAATATGGACAGCTGGTGATCGTCCAACATAAGAACGGACTCACGTCCGTCTATGCAAGTCTTGCCCAATCTCAAGTCAAAGAAGGTCAGATGCTGGCCGCGCTCGATCAGATCGGCTCCACGGATGCGAGCGGGGCGTTTTACTTCGAACTGCGTCACAACGAGCAGCCGGTGAACCCTCTCGTCTATTTGGCACCCGCAGCTACTTCCGCATTAAGCTCAAGGAGGACGTTTAGATGAATCGTCGTTCAATAATTGGCTTTGGTCTCATCGCAGCTCTCTTACTTGGCGTACAGAATCCTCGCTTCCTTTCTGCCGCCGACCAGACGTACGAAGATATGAAGATGCTGGTCGAAGTTATGAATCTCATACGGGACAACTACGTCCAGCCCATCGAAAATAAAAAGCTGGTGTATGGAGCGGCGTCCGGCATGGTGCGCAATCTCGATCCCTTTTCGCAGTTCCTGGAGCCTGACGCACACAAAGAAATGAAGACGGAAACCGAAGGCGAGTTTGGCGGCTTGGGCATTCGCATTGCCGTGCGCGATCAGATCCTGACGGTGATCACGCCTCTTCCCGGGACACCTGCTTATCGCGCCGGTATTCTGCCGGGCGATCGCATCATCAAAATCAACGGTGAGATGACGATGGAGATCACGATTGAGCAGGCCGTGAAAAAACTTCGCGGCACTCCCGGTTCCAAGATCACCCTCTCGATCGGGCACGATGGTGAAAAAGAATTAAAGGACTTTACGCTGACGCGTGAGCTCATCAAAATCGAGAGCATCAAATCCAAGATGGTCAACGCCGAAATCGGCTATATCCGGCTCTCGGAGTTTACGCAGCGTTCGGCGATTGACTTTGATACCGCCCTGAAAGGTCTGAAGGGGAAGGGTATGAAGTCTCTGGTGGTCGACCTTCGAAATAATCCCGGCGGGCTGTTGAATGTCGCTGTGGATGTTTGCCGGCTCTTTATCGGCGGCAATAAACTTATCGTTTATACCGAAGGACGGCGCCAGCCCCGGCAGGAATTCAAAGCCGACAGCACGGCACCTTATGCGGGCATTCCGATGGTGATTCTGATCAATCATGGTTCGGCTTCCGGAAGTGAAATCTTTGCTGGATGCCTCCAGGACTATCACCGCGCTGTCATTATGGGATCGGAATCGTTCGGCAAAGGCAGTGTTCAGTCGGTGATCCCGCTGGCCGACGGCAGCGGCCTGCGTCTCACCACAGCGAAATATTACACGCCATCAGGCAGGACCTTCCATCGCGATGAAAAAACAGGGAAGGGTGGTATCTTGCCGGATATTTCGATCGAAGTCTCTCGCGAAATCGAAATTAAACTCCAGACGCAGGACGAAGAAGTCTTCGGAAAACTAAAGCCACCGGCGCCTGCGACGGAGACGAAGGATAAAGAGAAAGACAAGTCGAAAGACAAAGATCAGCCGGTGAAAGACGAGGCGCTGGAGCGGGCCGTGGAGATCCTTCAGTCACGTGATATCTTTCTCAAAATGAAAGATTCATGAGTAATGGTAAGAAGGCGACGATCTTTGCGATCCTCGCTCTTCTTGCCTTCGTTCTGATCTGGCAGGGTTACCGGCACCGTCTCAGCGCTCCACCTCCCGTCGTTCAAGTTCCCGTTTCGGATCTTCCGAAGCCTGTGGTGACGGTTCAAGCGCCCCAGGCAGCGATCGTCATCGATGATGTGGCTTACAGCATGTCCATCATGGATCACTTCGCACAATTGGGCATACCGCTGACGTTTGCCATGCTGCCGCGTCATAAGCTCGCCAAACCGCTGTCCGAAAAAGCGTTATCCCTTCAATTTGCGGTCATCCTTCATTTACCCATGGAACCGCATGACGTGGTCCACAATGATCCTGGACCGTCAGGTCTTTACTTAAGGATGAGCGAGCGGGAACTCAAAGCTCAGTTTGATAAAGCCGTGGAGAGTGTGCCGAACATCGTCGGCATCAATAATCATATGGGTTCAGCGTTTACGGAAGACGCTCCTAGAATGCGCTTGGTCTTGGGATGGGCAAAACAGAGAGGGTTTTATTTTCTGGATTCTTATACGTCCACGAAGTCTGTCGTCGTATCCACCGCACGAGAAGTCGGCATTCCCTGCCTGCGCAATGAGACCTTCCTCGACAATGAGGACAGCCTCGAAAGCATCGAGAAACAATTGGATGTGGTCATGAAGCTGGCCCTCCAGAGGAAAAAGACGATCGCCATCGGGCATTACCGGCGGAAATATATTGTTGAAGCGCTTGCCAAGAAGATTCCTGAATTTAAGGCGCACGGCATCGAATTTGTGACGCTCACTTCGTTATATCCCTCTTGAATATTCTAGGTATCGAAACGTCCTGCGACGAAACAGCTGTGGCGATCGTTCGTGATGGCCGCCACGTGCTCAAGAGCGCTGTCGCCTCTCAGATGGAAATCCACAGTCCCTTTAAAGGCGTTGTGCCGGAACTCGCGAGCCGCGCGCATGTAGAGCGGCTGAATCCTTTGCTGGAGAAGGTACTCGGTGCCGGAGGCCATCGTTCCATCGATGCCATTGCTGTCACCACAGGGCCTGGATTGATCGGTTGCCTGCTGGTGGGCACCGTGACCGCACAGACACTTGGCTGGAGTTGGGATTTACCGGTGGTGGGGGTCAATCACCTGGAAGGCCATCTCTTTGCAGGTCTCGTGGAACACCATGGACTTAAGCCTCCCTTTCTGGGGTTGATAGTCTCCGGAGGCCATACGGAACTCGTGATCTTTCAGGGATACGGACGTTACAAGCGTCTGGGTGCCACGCGGGATGATGCGGCAGGGGAAGCTTTCGATAAGGTCGCTAATCTCTTAGGTCTCCCTTTTCCCGGAGGACCGGCCATCGATAGAGCGGCGCGCCGCGGCAATCGGAATGCCGTGGTGTTTCCCAGAGCGTGGATCCTGGGAACTCATGATTTTTCTTTCAGCGGTTTAAAAACGTCGGTTTCCAATTACGTGCGTTTTGGCAATGGCACGAAGCGCGCCAAAAAAGAAGATATCGCTGCCTCCTTTCAGGAATCGGTTGTGGACGTTCTCGTCAAAAAGACGATCGATGCGGCGCAGGCTCACCAGATGAAGTCCATCGTCGTGGGTGGGGGAGTGGCGGCCAATTCGCGCCTCCGCCAACGCTTTCTCGAAGCGGCACAGAAACATCACGTAAAAATTTATTTACCCGACCTCAAATTCTGTACGGACAATGCGGCCATGATCGCCGCCGCGGGCTATTACAAGCTGCGCCACGCACGCTCCAAAGACATCCGTGTAAGTGCGAACCTTCCTATTGAAAGCTGGTCCCTGGCTCATGCCCACTGATATCGTGACCTTATCGAAACCGATCCAGCTGGGGTCCCTGCGCCTTTCGCATAACATCTTGATCTCACCGATGGTCGGCGTGACTGATGCTCCCTTTCGCAGGCTCTGTGCGCGAGGCGGCTCAGCGCTCATGTCGGGGGAAATGCTTTCCGCTCAAGCCATCCGTTATCGCAATAAAAAAACGCTGCATCTGCTCACGTTCTTTCCGGACGAACGCCCGTTAAGCTGCCAGATCATGGGCGGTGAACCCGCCGTCATGGCAGAAGCTTCCAAGATTATCCAGGACTACGGCGCTGATGTGATCGATATCAATGCGGGATGCCCTGTGCCGAAGATCATTAAAACGAAGTCGGGTTCTGCCCTGCTCAAAGATGAAAAACGCTTTGCGGAAATTCTGGAAGCTGTAGTGAAAGCCGTGAAGATCCCGGTGACCGTCAAGATCCTCATCGGCGTGCGAGAAAATGAATATCTCGCGCCCGCCCTCGCCAAGCTGGCGGAGAAGTGCGGTGTTGCCGGCGTCATCGTCCATGCTCGTCCGGTATCACGACGACATTCTGGTAGGCCAGACTGGGAAGGTCTTAAGCAAACCGTAGAAGCCGTCAACATTCCCGTCATTGGGAATGGCGGCGTCAACGTACCTCAGGATGCGGTGGACTTCCTGAAAATATCCGGGTGTGCAGGCGTTTCCATTGGACGGGCGGCCATCGGCGACACGACGATCTTTCAGCGCATTCAGCATTTTCTGCTCCATGGTGAAGAACTGCCGCCGCCGACGCATCTCGACAAGCTTGAAACGCTGGCGCAGCATGCGGCATGGGCTGCGGAATTCTTCGGCGAACGCACAGGTCTTTTACGCTTGCGTAAGATCGTTCCTTACTACGTGGCGGGCTTTCCTATGGCAACGACTTTCCGCGCACAGGCCAACCGCATTTCTACCTCAGCGGCCTGGGATGAATTAATTGCTATTACCCGAAAGCAATTGTCATGAAATCCGTACGGACGTTTGAAGATCTCGGTTTTGCCAAGGGCGAACCTCATCGCATCACGCGTCAGGGCTTTCCTGAAGCGATATTCTGTCCGGGGAAAAAAACAGAACATATTCTGAGTATCTTTGGTGTGCTGGCTCAGGGTCCAGGGCCTGTTCTAGCGACACGTGCAACGCCGCAAGTTGCCCGCGCTCTGCTCAAGCACTATCCCAAAGCTCGTTACTATCCTGAGGCGCGGCTGGTGGTCATGAATCCCAAAAAAGTAAGAATGAAGACGAAGGTATTTGTCTTGACGGCTGGTACGGCGGATCTGCCGGTTGCGGAAGAAGCGGCCATCACAGCGGAAGCACTGGGATGCAGGATCGAACGGCTTTTTGATGTCGGCGTTGCCGGTATCCATCGCCTTCTTAAATTTAGAAAACGTCTGAAAGAGGCCGGCGTCGCTATCGTCTGTGCGGGAATGGACGGGGCACTGCCCAGTGTCGTCGGTGGACTTGTTTCCTGCCCTGTTGTAGCGGTGCCAACATCCATTGGCTACGGTGCTCATTTCAAAGGTCTTGCTCCACTTCTAACCATGCTCAACTCCTGTGCCGCCAATGTCAGTGTCGTCAATATCGATAACGGCTTTGGCGCAGGCGTGATCGCCTCTCTGATTGCCAAATGACGTACATCGATTGCGGAGCCGGCGTCGCCGGCGACATGCTTTTAGGCGCAATGGTCGGGCTGGGCGTGTCGCCACTTGAGCTTTCCAGCGTCCTGAAGCGCGCCATTCCACTCCAAGGCTGGAGCCTGGATGTCCAACCGGTGGAGAGGGCCATGTGGCCTGCTTGGTCCGTGCGCGTGAAAGGTGACCGCGCCTTTCCCCTGATTCGAAATATGCGGCAGATGATGCTTCAAGCGGCACTCCCTGCGGATGCTAAGCGTTTATCGCTGCGGATACTTCTGGCGCTGGAACGCGCCGAGCGCGACGCGCATGGTCACTCGCATGGCACCTTTGATCCGCGCGGGCTGGGGAGAATAGATACGCTTGTGGATGTCATGGGCAATGCATGGTGCGTCGGACGTCTGGGATTGAAAAACATTCGGGCTTCGGCTCTCAACACCGGCCGAGTAGCACCGGCGACCCTGCGCCTTCTTGCGAACGCCAAAGTGCCCCTCGATAATCCCGACCCTCGCAGCCCTAAAACTCGCACCATCCCCCGCACCCGATTGATTTCGACCCACCTAGACTATCATCCGGCGAACGCAGGCGCAACATCCGTCTCGGCGG
>JANLWZ010000361.1:0-6699 GCA_031364865.1 Elusimicrobiota bacterium | reverse complement strand
GGCAAGCTCGCGATGGCCAACGCCGGTCCCGGCACCAACGGCAGCCAGTTCTTTATTACGGTGGCGGCTACGCCGTGGCTGAACGGCAAGCATACGATCTTCGGTGAAGTGACTAAAGGCTATGACGTCGTGGAGAAGATCAGCAAAGCCGCTCGCGATCCAGGCGATCGTCCTACGACACCCATCCTCATCAAAAAAGTAACGATTAAATAAACTTCAGGCGGGTAAGAATCCCAGAAAAGATCGGCGAGAATGTCGACCAGCGCTCCGCTGTGCCGATGCACTGGACGATATAAACGCCTTTAGGCGTGCTGATGTAGTAGTGGACAAACTTCTTGCTGGAGTCTTTGGCGTCGGTACCGATAATCTTGATGGCACGTTGACCGTCGACGCTGGCATTCGACTGCATCCAATCCTCCGGATGACCCTCTGTTTCCAACTGCTTGCCGGCTGCCCAGTCGATATCGGTGATCTGCTCGCTTTTTAATACGCCTATGGCGGCCGATCCGCCGGACAAGTCATCGAAATGGAACGCGAGAGCTTTCGGGATTTTGCTCGGCGTCCAGTCAGCGGGAACAGTGATCATGATATTCAGCAGGTTGCTCTTGTAGAGGACCCAGCGCGTTTTGTCCGCCGCGAGCGAAAGGCCTGATAAAGTAAGCAACATAGACAAAGCGATGAACTTTATTTTCATAATTCATTTCTATCCTGAATCGACGTATTTGTCCAGTGATATAATCGCGCGATGACTCGCCGTGATTCTTTTAAGTGCCGGCAGCCCCTCACTGTCGACGGTAAATCCTACGAGATCGTCAGCCTTCCCGCTTTCGCTAAGTCTTCTGGAATAGATCTCACCAATCTGCCTTACTCCATCAAAGTGCTGTTGGAGAATCTCCTGCGCCACGAAGACGGCCGGTTCGTCAAAGCCGCCGACATCCAAGCTCTGGCCTCGCAAGCCGAAGATAAAGAAATCGCTTTTACGCCCGCACGCGTGCTGATGCAGGATTTCACAGGCGTTCCGGCCATCGTGGATCTTGCGGCCATGCGCGACGCCATGAAAAAACTGGGCGGCAATCCTGAAAAAATAAACCCTCTGGTTCCCGTGGATCTGGTGATCGACCATTCCGTTCAGGTGGATCAATTTGCCACCGCCGACTCTTTTGCCTTTAACACGGGCGTGGAATACGAACGCAACCGGGAACGCTATGTGTTTCTGCGCTGGGGACAGAAGGCGTTCCGCGACTTTCGCGTAGTGCCGCCAGGCGCGGGTATCTGCCATCAGGTGAATCTGGAATATCTTGCCGGGGTTGTCCTGACGCGCATGGTGGACGGCAAACTTTGGGCATTTCCAGACACACTTGTAGGGACCGATTCGCATACGGTCATGATCAATGGCTTGGGCGTCCTGGGCTGGGGCGTGGGTGGCATCGAAGCAGAGGCTGCGATGCTAGGCCAGCCTAGTTCGATGCTTATTCCAGAAGTCATCGGGTTCCGCCTTATGGGCAAACTCAAGGAAGGCACGACAGCCACGGATATTGTTCTCACCGTCACTGAAATGCTGCGCAAGAAAGGCGTCGTCGGAAAGTTTGTGGAGTTTTATGGTCCAGGTATTTCCAGCCTTCCTGTCGCGGACCGCGCCACGATTGGCAACATGGCTCCTGAATATGGAGCGACCATGGGCTTTTTCCCCGTCGACGCGCAGACTTTGAAGTATCTGGCACTCACCAATCGCTCACCCGATCACATTAAACTCGTTGAGCACTATTTACGGGCGCAGGGCCTCTTCCGAACGGAAGATGCGATAGAGCCCGTGTTTGCGGATACGCTGAAGCTCGATCTCAGTGACGTGGAACCGTCCATGGCGGGCCCCAAACGCCCGCAGGACAGAGTCGCCTTGAAGAACGTCAAAGCATCGTGGAAAGAAGCTCTGCCTCCGTTATTGGAAAAGAAGACCAAGGGCGGCGGAGCGCCGACTCGCATTCCGGCTGACGCGAAAGCACACATTGCGAACAACGGGTCTGGCTACGACCTTACGCATGGATCCGTGGTCATTGCGGCCATCACAAGCTGTACCAACACTTCGAATCCTTCTGTGATGATCGGCGCAGGACTCGTGGCCAAGAAAGCGGTCGAAAAAGGACTCCAGCGCAAACCTTGGGTCAAAACCAGTCTTGCTCCGGGATCCAAAGTGGTCACCGATTATCTTGAGGCGACAGGGCTTCAAACCTATCTCAATCAATTGGGTTTTAATCTGGTCGGATATGGATGTACGACCTGCATCGGTAATTCCGGACCCCTTCCTGAAACCATAGGGCAAGCGGTGAAGGATCACGATTTGGTTGTGTCGGCCGTCCTTTCAGGCAATAGGAATTTTGAAGGGCGCATCAATTCCCAGGTAAAAGCAAACTACTTAGCATCTCCCCCTCTTGTGGTGGCTTATGCTCTGGCAGGACACATGGACTTCGATCCTTTCAAAGATCCGATTGGCACTGACCGAGATGCAAAACCTTTATATTTAAAGGATATTTGGCCGACCTCTGAAGAAGTACAGCAAGCCGTACAGAAGGTTGATCGCACGATGTTTGCCAAGGAATATGCCGTTATTTTTAATGGAGATGATAAATGGAAAGCTCTCCCATCGCCTTCCGGCCAGCTTTTCAGCTGGCAATCCACATCGACCTATGTGAAGAATCCGCCCTATTTTGATGGTATGTCAAAGTCACCCACGAATCTTTCCGACATTAAGAACGCACGCGTCCTGGCCCTGCTTGGAGATTCCGTCACCACGGATCACATCTCCCCCGCGGGCTCCATACCCAAAGATAGCCCTGCCGGTCAATTTCTGTTGGGCCGCGGCGTGGATCAGAAGGACTTCAACTCTTACGGCGCTCGCCGCGGCAACGATGACGTCATGGTGCGCGGCACGTTCGCCAACATCCGGCTGAAGAATCTGCTCGCTCCCGGCACGGAAGGCGGCTGCACGGTGCATCTGCCGGAAAAGTCACTCACCACCATCTTCGAAGCGTCCGTGCAGTACCGGATGGAAGGGGTGCCGCTCATTGTCATCGCCGGTCAGGAATACGGCTCTGGATCTTCCCGCGACTGGGCGGCCAAAGGGCCGGCGCTCCTGGGCGTGAAAGCCGTGCTCGCGGAAAGTTACGAACGCATCCATCGGTCCAATCTTGTGGGCATGGGCATCTTGCCTCTTCAGTTTAAGGCGGGCGAGACGCGGGAGTCTCTCGGCCTCAGCGGCGAAGAACTTTTCTCCATCAGTGGCATTGCCAACGATCTGAGGCCCAAAAAAGTGGTTGGGGTGAAAGCTTCAGAAGTTTCCGGAAAATCTCGGATGTTCCAGACCATCCTCCGGATCGACACCCCCGAAGAACTCGAATATTACAAGCACGGAGGAATTTTGCATTACGTCCTCAGAAATCTAGTTTAGGTCGTTGGACGAAGGGGCTGTTTTGGAAGGGATCTGGTCCAGCGGTTCCACAAACCGGATGTTGCTCACCGAATAGCTCGTCGTATTCAGCATCCCGCCCGAAGGCGTATCAAACCACACGCGCTCATCGAGAGGATCGTAGCTTGAGAATTTTCCAACGAAGACTTTTCCTTTTTTGAGCGTCAGTCGTAAGGGCGCACCTTTTTTCTGCGTTTCGAAGAACTTGATGAGCTCGGACGGCTTCACTTCTTTCAGGGAGGCCTGTGGCTGGCCAAGCTTGGCAAAAAGCGAATTGCCCTGAACCGCGGCTTTAAGAGTGACTGGCAATTGCGACGTTTCCTGCAGGAAGATCAACCCATCGGCCACTGTTCCCATTTGATAGGTCGCCGGCGACAAAGACTCGGTCGCGAGATACTGGGCGTTGGCTTCGGCATATTGAGGATCGGACGTCGCCAACTTCCCGACGACCCCCGTATCGCAATGCTCTTCCGGCACAGAGACGACATCCGGTAAAAGCTCATGCCCATCCATCGTTTCCTTGCGCTTCTTTTTTAAGGAAAGCAGATGCGCTCCCTTGTCACCGTAGAGAAAACACATGACATCTTTGGGGCTGAGAATCGCGAGGGCCTTCCCCGATTTGTCGAATGCCGAAAAATTCCCGGGCCCGAATTGAATTCCTTGATCGGTATTGTTGGAAAGCCGTACGCGTATGAAAATAATGCCTTTGTCGATGATGCCGGAAGCCGTCATGGCGTAAGGACCCTTGAAAACGGTAATGGATTCATTGCCGGCCGCTGTCACACCGGGCTTTTCCCATCCGGTCAGATCGCACACCGTCCCCAATCTTGGCCGGCCGTTATTCAGCTGCACTTTAATATGACGGCTCTGCCCCGCAGGATCGACAATTTCAATATCGGCCTCCTGCTGCGCGGCACTGATGATATCCGGCAGGACGGACGCATTTTCGGGGACCTGCCCATTGACGGATCGAAGCGTCTCTCCGCTGAGAACACCGGCCTTGTGCGCGGGCGAGTCTTTGATCACACTGATGATCTGGCAGTCGGCGGGAGGCTTCGAGGTCTCCGAGAGGGGGCTCAAACGCTGAATCTGCGTCGTTTGTGAAGGACACCCTGCTAAGAGGAAGAGACCACAGGACAAAACGATGGGAGTTCGCACACGCGTATTCTAGCTATTCGAGCATCGACTCTTCTACGCGAATGCCTCTGGCCTTAAGTTCTGCGCGCCAGCGATCTTTAGCCGCTGGCATTTTATCGCGCGCCGCACGACTCCACCGGGATTCGGGCGGGACAAACAGCGTGGCGGCACTTTCATACCACATGTAGGCCAACTGTCCACTGGCTGCTTTTTCTCCCTCTAAATAGGCGTGGCGCGCCCGAAGGACGACGTCCGCACAGACGATGCCATAGACCGTTGCCGCACTCAGGGCAACGATCAGCACGTTTCGATGCCGCGGACTCACTTTTTAGGGACGCGTTTGTTTTTTTCGTTGACGAAGACAACCTGCGGTGTGAAAGAAGGGACTTCCACTTCATCGACCATCGATGAAGAAATAATAATGATCTTGTCGCCGGTAACGCCCAAGCGTGCGGCGGCGCCATTCAAGCAGACCACGCCTGAACCTTTGGCGGCAGGGATCGCATACGTCTCAAAGCGCTGGCCGTTGTTGACATTGAAGACCTGGACCATCTCGTAGGGGACGATGTCGGCGGCTTCCAATAGCGTTTCGTCCACCGCGATGCTGCCCTCATAGGCGAGGTTCGCTTCGGTGACGGTTGCACGGTGAATCTTGGATTTGCACATCCAGCGCATCATAAATTTAGTCCCAAGTCTAAAGTCTCAAGTCCAAAGTCAGAAAATCAAAGGTCCAAAGTCGGAGGCCACAGACCTTGGACTTTGGACCCTAGGACTTTGGACTGATGTTGCTAAGGCTGTGTGATCTTGATGCAAAGGACTGGGCACACGCTTTCACAAGCGGTGCAGAAAATACAGTCCTTTTCACGAATGGGGCGGGCCTTTTTCGCCGAAGCCGGATGGCCGGGCGTTTCCTGCCAGTCAAAAACGTTGACAGGGCAAGCGTCGATGCAAGCGCCGTCTGCCACACAAAGATCATAGTCCACGGCAACGGCGGTACCGTGAATGCCAAGTTTCGTGGGTGCTTCGACGGGACCCCAAATGTCGTAAGCACCGCCCTCGCCTTTGCCTACGACTTTGCGGTTCTTCATGAAATCTGGATCGATGGGTGTCACCATGGTACGGCCTCCTGTTGATGGTTGAAATACGAAGGAAAACTCAACGCAAAAATACTACAAAACGACGGGACGTGTCAAAGACTCTTGAGGTACTCCTGGTTCATCTGCGCGATAAAGTCGACGCGGATCTCCTTGGGGCAAACCGCCTGACACTCCGTCTGATTGCTGCAGTTGCCGAAGCCTTCATGATCCATCTGAGCGACCATCTTCTTCACGCGCGACTTCGCTTCGATCTTCCCCTGCGGAAGATTAGCGAGGTGCGACACCTTAGCGGCGACGAACAGCATCGCCGAAGCGTTTTTGCATGCCGCGACGCAGGCGCCGCAGCCGATGCACTGCGCCGCATCCATCGAACGATCGGCATCCGTTTTGCCGATGAGGATGTTGTTGGCGTCCGGCGCGCCACCCGTGTTCACCGAGACGAATCCCCCTGCCTGAATGATGCGGTCGAAGGAGCTGCGATCGCAGACCAGATCTTTCACGATCGGGAAAGCCTTGGCGCGCCAGGGTTCGATCGTGATCGTGTCGCCATCTTTAAATTTGCGCATGTGAAGCTGACAGGCTGCTGTTCCTGGTTCGTATTGCGCGCCGTGCGGGACGCCGTTGATCACGAGCGAGCATGTTCCGCAGATCCCTTCGCGGCAATCCGAATCAAAGCTGATGGGCTCTTCGCCCTTGGTCGTGAGTTCTTCATTGACGACGTCCAACATCTCAAGGAACGACATGTCGGGAGAGATGTTCTCCGCGGTGTACTCCACCATCTTCCCCTGCGCTGCGCTGCTGGCTTGGCGCCAGACCTTCAGTGTGAAATTCATAGAGCGTCAGATTGAGAATGTCCGTGATTCGGTGTCATCGTTCGGTCGAGCGTCACTTGTAGCTGCGCTGCGCGGGCTTGACGTCGTCGAACGCGAGCGGCTCCTTATGGAGTTCCTGCGGAGCGCCCGGGCCCTTGTATTCCCACGCGGCGACGTAGGAGAACTTCTCGTC
>JANLWZ010000349.1:0-2199 GCA_031364865.1 Elusimicrobiota bacterium | reverse complement strand
TCGGGCTTCTGCAGCAGCAGCTGAGTGCTCTGCGCGAGCAGATGTCGACCAATCTTTCACAGAACACGACGTCCATCAATCAGCGCCTGGACAACGCCGCGCGGCTTTATGGCGATCTGCGCAATCAGCTGGGACAGCTTTCGGAAGCCAACGCGCAGATCCAGGGCATGGTGAAGGACGTCTCCTCGCTGCAGGACATCCTGCGTCCGCCCAAGCTCCGCGGCGGCATGGGGGAAGTACTCCTGGAAAATCTTTTACGCGAGATTCTGCCGCCGGAACATTATTCGGTGCAGCACCGCTTCAAGAGCGGCGTGATCGTCGATGCCCTCATCCGCTTTAAGGAAGGCGCGGTGTCGGTGGACGCGAAATTTCCTCTCGAGAATTTCCGGCGCATGCTCGAAGCGACCTCCGATGATCAGCGCAAGGCCGCGCGGAAAGAGTTCGCGCGCGATATCAAAAAGCATATCGACGACATCCACAACCGCTACATCCAGACGGACGAAGGCACGTTTCCTTTCGCGATGATGTATATCCCCGCGGAGAATGTGTATTACGAAACGATCATCAAAGGGGAAGAAGAAGACGGCGATAAGGCGATGTACGCCTACGCGACGAGCCGGCAGGTGATCCCCGTGTCTCCTAATTCGTTTTACGCTTACCTTCTAACGCTCGCGCAGGGCTTCCGCGGGCTCAAGATCGAAGAACGCGCGCATGAGATCATGAGCCACCTTGGCCGGCTGAAGCTCGAGCTCGACCGCTTCACGGAAGATTTCCGCAAAATCGGCAACCACATCACCAGCGCGCAGACTCGCTTTGGCGAGGCAGAAAAGCGCCTGACGCGTTTCGAAGAAAAACTGATCGCTTCCACGGATTGTTCTCCGGACAAGAAAGACGTTCCCCTGCTTGACACCATTCAATCGTAAGTCGAACGTCTTACTTTCCACAGCACTCTCGGTATCGACGTTCCTCATCTACTTCATCACCCCCAATCAGATCTTCTCGTTTGACGCGCTGACCAACGCGATCGCCTGCGAAAGCAATGAGGTGGTCCGCTGGTTTCATCCCAACCATCCGCTGTACCCGTTTGTCGGCGTCGCTTATTTCCGGCTGGAACGTCTGTTCGGGTACGAAGGCCTCGCCATCCATTCGCTGGCCAGGTTCAATTCGCTGCTGGTGAGCGCCGCGCTGGGCGTGTTCTGCTATGCGCTGTCGCGGAGGGCGGGCCTCTTGACGTCTTTTGTGGCGGCATGCTTCCTGGGCGCGAGCTATGGCGTCTGGCATTTTGCCGTGGATGGCCGGGCGGTGGGCGCGGCGCTTATATTTGCCTCGCTTTTGATCCTGAAGCTGGTGCAGATCGAACACAAGGAGAGCGTGGCGCCGCGCGACGTCCATCATCTGGCGCTTCTCTCGCTGCTCTACGTCCTGATGCATGGGATCGCCATCTTTCACGCGGTAGCCGTGGCATGGTGGCTCGCGCGCCATCAAAAGCAGGCCGCTCGCCACTACGTGGCATGGCTAGTCGGATCACTGAGCGTGACGTATCTCGCGATCTTCTTCCTGGCCATCAGGCCGCATGAATCGATCGATTTTTTCCGCTGGGCTATCGGCTATGCCTCTTTCGACGCATCGCACCTGCCCGGCAATACGGGCTTTTGGTCGACGTCCGCGTCGGAGGGGCTTCTCTGGACGTGGTTCGGCTGGAAAGGCGCCTTTCTCTCGAACCCGAAGATGATGACCGCGGGAGTGCTGGCTTGGTCTCTTCCGGCTACCTTTCTACTTTGTCTGGGGATCGGCGCATGGAAGTTTCGACGTGCGCTCACCCAAAACGAGTCTCTCGTGTTGGTGTTTCTGCTCTGGGGGGCACTCAGCGAACTTTTCATTTTTTTCTGGAGCCCGGGACAGACGGGGTTTCACCTGCATGCGCTCATTCCGTGGACGGCTGCACTGGCGATACTCTTCCAGAATTCCAAAGCCTTCGTCTATGGTCAGGGCGTGATCGCGACGGCCATGTTCCTCTGGAACCTCACGGGGCCGATCTCTTACGAAGCGGCGATCACGCACAACGACGGCTATATGGCGGTGCGCGAGATCCGTGCCAATCTTTCTACGGGAGATCTCTTTGTCTCCGCGCGAGCGGGCACTGTACCGGACAGCGGCGTGCTCATGCCCTACTTTTTTCCGGAAATCAAGGGCGGTTCG
>JANLWZ010000302.1:0-1809 GCA_031364865.1 Elusimicrobiota bacterium | reverse complement strand
TAAGATCCCTGATCCTTATGTTCCTTGGCAAAGCATTTGAGTTCGGTGCCGATTTTGGAGACTTCTCCGAGCGAAGTGAGAGGCCGTGTATGCGTTGTGGCAATGCCTATGGCAATCGAAAGCAACGGAAAGCGGGTCACGGCTCCTTTGCGGTCTTTCGTTTCGATAAACCCCTTGGATCGATCTTCAGGGGTATAAAATTCGCCTACCTTCGATGCCAAAGCGGAGATGATGGTCTGGGCCACGGTCTCAGCCACTTCAGGCTGGGTCAGCACGATAAAATCGTCGCCGCCAATATGGCCCACGAAGCCGTCCACCGCGAGGGATTGCTTGAGGATGATTTTCGACGTCTCGCGGATCACTTCATCACCCTTCACAAAGCCGTAGATATCGTTGTAGGCCTTAAAGTCATTCAGATCGAGGTACAGCACGGCAAAAGGGACTTGGGCTTCGATACGCTTGACGATCTCGTTCTCGATGGTCACGTTGCCGGGCAGTCGGGAAAGGGGGTTGGCCTCAAGACCCAGGCGGGTGCGGCGCAGCAAGGTCTTGATGCGGGCGGTCAGCTCTTCTATTTCAAAAGGTTTTGTCAGATAGTCGTCGGCACCCTGCTCAAGACCCGTCACTTTGTTGCTTGTGCCGATTTTGGCTGTGAGGAGCATGACCGGGATGTGCCGGAGGAAGACATCGGACTTCACCTGCTTGCAGACGTCGTAGCCTGTCATGCGGGGCATCTGGACGTCAAGGAGAATAAGGTCTGGGGGATCGGCACGGATCTGCTGCATCGCTTCCTGGCCGTCGCGGGCGATGCGGACATCGTAGTGGAGACTCTCAAGAGTGTCCTTGAGCATCGTGGCAACCGCCTCTTCATCATCGGCGACCAGAATGACAGTGCGAGGCGTTTGCTCCATCCATGGCCTACCTGTGATTGTCGTCCTTGAATTTGTAGCCCACGCCGCGGAACGTCTGAATCAAATCTTCGTTCTTCACGCCCATTTTTTTGCGCAGGCGGCGGATATGCACATCGACGGTTCTTGTCGAAACGTCCACG
Source organism: Elusimicrobiota bacterium (assembly GCA_031364865.1). Classification (GTDB taxonomy): domain Bacteria; phylum Elusimicrobiota; class Elusimicrobia; order 2-01-FULL-59-12; family 2-01-FULL-59-12; genus JANLWZ01. The sequence goes on along the minus strand of JANLWZ010000302.1, from coordinate 758 downwards.
GCGTAGCCCCAGATGCGCTCGAGAAGGAATTCGCGGGTAAGGATGCGCCCGGCGTTTTTCATGAGCACGTAAAGCAGATCGAATTCTTTAGCCGTTAGAATAATGGGCTTCTTGTCCACCTCTACGGTATAGGTCGTGAGGTTGATCATGATGTTTTCTTTGGTGATCGCATCTTCGGGCGCGCCGCCTTGACGTCTGCGCAGCACAGCTTTCACGCGCGCGATCAGCTCTTCAATCTCAAAAGGTTTGGTGATGTAGTCATCGGCGCCCACATCGAGAGCGGAGACTTTGCGGTTGAGCTCGGAATAGGCTGTGACCATGATGATGGGTATGTGCGCGCAGTCCTTGTTCTGCTTAATGTACTTGCAGACTTCAAAACCGTTCAAATCGGGCAGGTTCCAATCGAGGAGGATGAGATCTGGCTTGCGCTTCACGATCATATCGAGGCCTTCGCGTCCGGTTTCCGCAATATCAATGATGAAAATGCTTTCCGGAAGCGCTTCCTTCAGCAGTTTTCGCAGCGCTGGATCATCCTCGACCAATAAAATTCTTGTTTTCATAATAACTCCCCCTAAGTGGCCCAAGTCTAACGGCGACTGGTTGTATTGTCAATGCTTTTTAGTGTTTTGTTACGTTTGTTAAATACCGCTTATTTTACGCTCTTGGGTGGGCCTTTTCGTAGACTTTTTTGAGGTGCTCAGCGGAGACGTGAGTGTACACCTGGGTGGTGGCAAGGTTCTTGTGGCCCAGCATATCCT
>JANLWZ010000279.1:0-1833 GCA_031364865.1 Elusimicrobiota bacterium | reverse complement strand
GGGCGAATAGAGTTACTCGCCGGTACGCCGATCCTCCGTTCCTCCGATCCGGACTTTTAGAACATCACTACCCAGTCCGCGCCAATGGTGTTCTGGACCCGAACAGTGTTGCCTTCTTTATTCTGGAATGCGGGCATATTGGAGAAATCATGCCGAAATTCCGCGCGAACGAACATCTTGTCCGTGAGTTTTATTTTGTTGGTCAGGGTAATTTCCTTGACCGTCTGCGCCGTTCCTGAACGCGATCCGCCGTGCTGATCATCAAACACCTCGAAGCGGATGCCGGGATTAATGCAATCGCTCACGCTGTAGCCGGCCCAAACGCCGGCGCCTTTCCAAACGTTCGCAGCGACGTTATCCTCTTTGTCCTGACCCCAATTGAGCTGCGCATTGAGCGAGAGTTTGTCGATACCGCTATATCCCGTGACAAGGTCAATGGATGTGCGCTTTTGATGCGTCTGATCGGCAGCCTCAGGACCGTACATGACGTGCAGGTTGGCCGTCACTTTATCCAGGGGAACCAGATTGATGTTCCCCATGATCGTCTTGCCGCGGTTGTTGTCATCGTCGACATCCCAACCGTTGACAACGCCTGCTGCCACAGTGGCTTTGTCGGTCAGTGCGAAAGCGCCTTTGACGCCAACGTGCGTAAAGGCTTCCGCTAATCCAAACAGAAGGCCTTCGGTGATGTTGAGGTTGAGCGGCGACTCAATGATTTCAACGCCTTCCATGGTGACGAATTTACCGCCCGTGAACGTCAGTTTTTTAAGCTTCTCCGGGGTGTACATCGCATACGCTTCTTGTACAAAGACGCTGCCTGCGCTTCCCGCAGCGTTTAACACTTCCGCATCTCGTCCGAAGAGCAACTTGACAGCGTATCCGTAGCGATCATCCCCTATCGGCTTGGCCGCGTTTAACTGCACCTGGTTGATGTTGAAATCATCGTCCTGGCTTGCGTCGAACGATCTCAGCTGGTTGCCGGTCGGAGCGCCCGCCCCTGTTTTGGGCGTGCCCAAGTTGTACTGATAGGAGCTCTGCACGTAACCGCCGATCGTCAGGCCTTCGGCAAGAGCGGGGCCCGTGAAGGCCGCGCTGATCGCCATGCAACCGCCGATCATTCTTAATTTCCCCAATTTACTCATGTGATGTGTCCTCCTTTTAATTTCAGGAAAAATAACAGGCGCCCGCCACACCTTTAGCGAACGCCTTCGTTCGATCTGATCGGCACCCCTTTGTACCGTCCCCTTAACGATATGTGTGCCGTTTGCTAGAAGACGGCTTTAGCCCCTTTTTCTCCTGTACGAATCCGAATGACATCGTCGACAGGCAGGATGGCGATTTTTCCATCGCCGAACTTGCCCTGACGTGCGACTTTCAAAATGGTGGAGACGATGCGCTCCGTCTCGATATCGAGCGTAAAGACCTCCAGTTTCATCTTCGGCATGAGGGTGCCGCGCCCTTTTCCCTGTTGCTTGCCGAATCCCTGGACCGAATACACGCTCAAGCCTCCCACGCCTGCTTTGGACAACGCTTCGATAAGGCCTTCGACCGCTGATTCACGAACATAACATTCAATTTTTTTCATGCATTTTTACCCAATAAAAAAGGCGACCGCCGTGCATCTGGCAGTCGCCGCCGTTGATTTCGCGAACACATCGTCGTGTTGGGCGTAACCATAGCAGATAGCGCAAAGGTGGTCAAGTTTTATGAGTTAAAATAGGCGCATGAAACAATATTCGCCCTGGATGGAAGCGTTTCGAACGACGCGGATCATCCGTCCGCCGAAACACACGATCGCGACTTTCGGAACGACCACGCTGCATTACGTTCTGC
>JANLWZ010000226.1:0-2774 GCA_031364865.1 Elusimicrobiota bacterium | reverse complement strand
CCGCTTGTCATCTGGAATGGTCAGGGTTTTGATCAGGCAGGAGTCGCTTTTGCAGTCATGCCGGGGTCGTGGAAAGGTCTGCCTCAGGCTACTTTTCTAGCCTCCAGTCCACGCGCTGAACTGGGACGGTGGCTGACGCAGCAGGCTGCGTATTATCCGTTCTGGTCGCAAGTGGCATCGATTCAGCAGGACAGCTATGGCGCACTGGAATTGACGCTCAAGACCGGGACTGTCGTGCAGTGGGGGCCGCCGGAAAATGAGTTTGCGTCGAAGAAAGTGCAGGCGCTGCTGCGCGTACTCGACGATATGCACGCGCATTCCGGCGGAACGGCACGCGCCGATTTGCGCTTTTTCGATCAGGGACGCATAATAGTGTCGTCTAAGAATCTCAGGGGTTAGAGAGGCAGGAGAAAATGTCAAAAACGGACATTGTGGCGGGACTCGACATCGGCAGCGCGCAGGTCGCCTGTGTGATTGGCCGTCGTGACGCGCAGACGGGGCAGATCGAAATTTTAAGCGGTTCGCGCAGTGCTTGTCCCGGTGGCCTCAAAGGCGGCGTCGTGATCAACATCAACGAAACCGCACGCGCTGTCACCCGCATCTGCGAAGAAGCCGAAGACACTGCCAAGGAAATGGTGAAAGACGTGACGATTGCCGTGCGCGGCAGTCACCTCCAGACATTCAACAATCACGGCGCTCTCAACATCGCCCGTACGGATAAAGAAATCACGGCGGACGACGTCGAAAAAGCCATCGAAAGTGCCCAGGCCATTCATCTCTCTTCAGATCGCGAAATCATTCACACCATTCCTCAAGGTTTTACGCTCGACCGGCAGCAGGGTGTCCCGAATCCCGTCGGCATGGAAGGTTCGCTGCTGGAAGTGGACGTTCAGATTGTCACCGCTTCCCGTTCACACCTCAGCAATATTTTCAAAGCCATCAACATGGCCGGCTTCTCCGTGACCGAGCCCATTTACGGGCTGCTGGCCGCGGGTGAAGTCGTCGTGACACAGGAAGAGCGCGACTTAGGCTGCCTCCTGATCGATATCGGCGGCCAGACCACCGATATCGCCGTTTACTTTGACGGCAGCGTGCATTTCACGGAAAAACTCTCGATCGGCGCCGATTCTGTCACGCGCGATCTGGCTTACGGATTACGGACGTCGCTTTCCCAGGCGCAGCAGATCAAAGAAAACTTTGGTGTCGCCATGACCAGCCTGCTCGAGCAGAACGATGGCGAAGTGAATTTCACGGCGATGGATGGACGCACGTTCCGTAAAGTGGGAAGGCGCACCCTCATCGACATGATTGAGCCGCGCGTCGAAGAGATTTTTACGCTCATTTCCGAAAAACTTCAGGATTCAGGCTATGCGGACAGAGTCGTTCCGGGCGGAGCTGTGCTCACGGGTGGGGGATCTCTTTTAAAGGGGATTGAGCAGGCAGCGGAAAAGATTCTTCAGCTTTCCAGCCGCGTGGGACTGCCGCAAGGCGTCATTGGCAAGAGCGACATTGTGGGTCATCCCAGCTACGCCACAGCGGTAGGCCTCTTAGGCTTTCCGTATCGCGGAGAAGCGCAGTGGTCTTCCGCTTCGAACGGGAGACGCCGCACGGTGCGCACGGGTGGATCCCTCACGCAGCGTGTGCGTGAATGGGTCGAGGAAACGTTTTAATGAGAATTAAACTTGCCGAAGATGTTCGCGAGCAGCCCGCCAACATACGCGTCATAGGCGTGGGTGGCGGCGGCGGGAACGCTGTCAATCGCATGATCGAGTCAGGCCTCAAGCACGTCGAATTTTGTGCTGCCAACACCGACGCACAAGCGTTACGCCGTTCTAAAGCACCGCTCATGATTCAGCTCGGTGAAAAACTTACTCGCGGTCTGGGCGCAGGTGGCAATCCCAGCGTTGGCCGTTCCGCCGCTGAAGAAAGCACCGAAAAAATTAAGGAAGTGTTATCGGGCGCTGATATGGTGTTCGTCACCGCTGGCATGGGTGGCGGTACGGGGACGGGTGCTGCACCCATGGTCGCGCGCATCGCCAAAGAAGAGTGCAAAGCGCTGACCGTCGGGGTCGTCACGCGGCCGTTTCAATTTGAAGGGCGCGTCAAGCTGGGTCAAGCCGAAAGCGGCTTAAAAGAGCTCAAGCAGTATTGCGACACGCTCATCGTTATCCCCAATGACCGTCTGCTGTCGATCGTCGAGCCCTCCACGCGCTTTGAAGACGCGTTTCGCATCGCGGACGATGTCCTGCGCCAGGCGGTGCAGGCGATTTCTAACGTCATCACCCATCCCGGCGAGATCAACATGGACTTTGCAAACGTCCGCACGGTCATGACGGGCGCTGGCGAAGCGCTCATGGGCATCGGTGAAGCGCGTGGGCCCGATCGCGCGCTGCGCGCCGCGCAATTAGCTGTTAAGAATCCTCTCCTCGAAGATATTTTGATCGATGGCGCCAAAGGCGTCATCACGAACATCGTCGGCAATCGCGATATAACGCTGCATGAAGTCGGCGAAGCGATGAATTACATTTACAGCGCCTGTCCGGAAGCGCACGTCTTTTATGGTCACGCTTTCGATGAATCTCTGGAAGACCGGATTCAGATCACCGTCATCGCCACCGGCTTTCCCGCGGTACGTGTGGGCGCCGTGAACCGTAAAGCAACGACGCGCGCAGGACGAGCCGGGTTGGATCGCCGCCCGGGTTCTCGCCTCGCAGTGTCTGCCGTTCGGCAACGACCGATCCGAGCAGGCCCCCTACGGTGTCGCCGATCTTGAT
>JANLWZ010000213.1:0-8418 GCA_031364865.1 Elusimicrobiota bacterium | reverse complement strand
AACCAAAGCACCAGGCACAGGCACGGGTCTCGGACTTTCCACGGTCTATGGGATCGTTCAGCAAAATAAGGGAGGCATCTCAGTGTATAGCGATCCACACTTGGGCACCACGTTTAAAATCTTTTTACCGGTACAGGGACCAGGACCGGGCGCTTCATGGCCAGCACCGCAACGCACTTCAGCGACCTCCGTCACAGAAGGCACTGAACTCCTCTTAGTCGTGGACGACGAGTCCCTCATTTTGCGCAACACCGTGCGCGCCTTGCAGCGTCATGGTTATTCCGTTCTTTCTGCGAACAACGCGGAAGAAGCTTTGGAGTGTTTTCGAAAAGCACATGGAAAAATTCGTTTGCTGATCACCGACATCATCATGCCGGGCCAGAATGGCAAAGAATTGGCTGACCAGTTGGTCCTGGAAGATCCCACGTTGAAAGTCCTCTATATGTCCGGGTACCCCGCCGAAACCATCGCCGATCACGGCCTCATGAAGGAATCCGTCTCGCTCCTGGAGAAGCCCTTTCATTCGCTCGATCTCTTCAAGAAAGTCCGTGAAGTTTTAGACGCTGCCCCCAAACTTTAAGAGCCCGCTTCCGAGTCGATACAATACTTTTTCGACGCCTAGGTACCGCCCATGTGTATTTGACTTCAGAATTTAGAGGGTTTCACTCTGGCACAGCAGAGGCACTACGTTTCACACCTGTCTCTGACTCCCATACTTTGTGTCTGTGTTTGACACCAATCTTTTCCGGCCAATCGTGACGGCCCTTGTGGATGGCATGCTCGCGCAACGCGCCAGCGTCGGCCAGGTTCAGTTTGATTTTGATGTGTTCCCGGTAGGTCTCAATGGTCTTGGCGCTCAAGCGCAATTCCTGAGCAATCTGGCTCGTGCCGCGACCCCGTCCGATGAGCCTGAAAACTTCCAGTTCACGCACACTCAAGCGATCCAGAGGCGAACCCCGATAACCGCCGCTGACCTGCGTCTGGCGTCTGTCTGAAGATTTTCTCACGCCAAAGTCGCCGTCGTCACTCCTGCGCATCAGAAGATTTTGAAGAACATTGATCAATCGTTCCGGTGGGGCATCCTTGGGAACCCAGCCGTCGGCACCGGCCTGAATCGCTTTTTGTACATGCGGTTTTGACGGAAGTGGAGAAAAGACCAGGATCCTGGTGTTGGGCAATGCGCCCTTCAATCGCCGTACAAGAGACACCCCATTTTTCCCGCTAAGGTGCCAATCCAGAATGACGATGTCCGGTGTATTGCGGAGAGTTGATCGGAAAGTGCGGGCTACATTGGCGGCTTCGCCGCACACGACGGCGCCCGGAATTCTGCCGACAATGTGTTCGAGACCCTTACGAACAACGGGTTGCCGATCTGCTAAAAAGACACGAAGCTTATTTCTCATGATACAGAAGTAGCGCATTTTACGTCTAAGAATTGAAGATAGCAATCAGGCATTTCACCGATAGAACCGCCACATAAGGAATTTCCTGACAGGGGATTGCCTGATTGCGGGGTTTTCCATCGAAAAATAAACTGTCTGCATGCGTTGCACGTGGGCGAAAGGAGGTCAGGCCAATGCGGATTGATGTGAGCGATCCCAAGTATCGCCTCCATGCTCCAGACCTTGAGAGTCAGCATCTGGCGCTCTTCCAGGCGATCAACCAACTCCATGACGGAATGAAGAATGGTACCGCGCTCAAAATATTGGGCGAGACTTTTGAACAGTTGATCACCTATGCCGCGGTTCACTTCAAAAATGAAGAAACCCTCATGCTCCATTGGCGCTATCCACAGCTTTCGCAACATCGTCGAGAGCATGAATATTTCCTGGCGCAGGTGAATGCCCTTCAGATTCATTGGCAGTTAGATCGCCGCCCACCATCGATCTATCAAACGATGGAGTTTTTGCACGAATGGGTAACCACTCACATCCTGACGCATGACAGGGACCTTGACCGCTGGATTGTCGAGCAAGAATTGTCGGGTCAGGCCGCCACTCTAAGCGGCCCCGTCGAATAACCTACGTAGAACCTCCCTTCACTTCCGCCTTGCTATACTTCCTCCATGGACCCCAAACTCTTTGTCGGCGGACTTCCCTTTACCTACTCCAATATCGAACTGGCCGCGCTGTTTGCCCCCGTCGGCCAAGTCGTTTCGGCCAAGATGGTGCTTGACCCGCCAAACGGGCGCACCCGCGGCTTCGGGTTTGTGCAGATGAGCACCATGGAAGAAGCCCAGGCCGCCATCGCCCAACTCAACGGCACCAAGGTGGGCGAAAAATCGATCTTTGTCACCCAGGCTCGCGAACGCGCCCCGCGACGCGACTCCCCGTCGTCCAAGCCGTTCACACGCAAAGACTCCCGAGACTTTCGTTCCCCACGACCTAATGCGCTGCCGGCGTCCTTCGATGACGCCCGCCGCTCGACCGGCCAAGGACCAAGGTCATATAAAGGGAAACGTCCGTTTGATCGCAGCAGTCAGCCCGGCGGATTCCGACCGGAGCGTTCCCCCTTCGGCAAAGGACCAAGCCGTCCGTATCAAGGAAAGCGTCCGTATGATCCCAGCAAGGCCCGGCCCAGCAGTTACGGCGGGAGCGCATTCCCATCTGCGCGACCGTTCCCCGCTCGAGGAAGACAGGGACCGGGGAGCGCGCCGCCTGCACCGGGCGGATTCAACAAAGGACCACGCCCCTATCAAGGAAAGCGTCCGTATGATCCCAGCAAGGCCCGGCCCAGTTTCGGCGGGGGCCTGCCTGCCGGTCAGGCAGGCGCGGCGCCAAGAGGGGAAGGACGACGTTCTTTCTCTGCGCCGCGCCAACCACAAGGCGATTTCGGTCCCTCGCGCCGCGGCCCCAAAGGACCCGGCAAACCCAAACCAGCCAGCCGTTCCGCGCCAAAGCCCTTCTGGAACAAATTCGACAAGAAAAAACCCCGCCAAGAGTAGCGCTGGCGGGGTTTTCTTCGTTTCTTAAAATGAATCGACTACACGGATTTGCGGCGGACGGCGCGGTAAATCATCAAGACTATCACGGCACCTACCACTGCTCCTAAGAAGCTCGCCGGCTCCCCGGGTGTATACCAGCCCACTTTCTGCCCGATGAAAGACGCGAGCCACGCGCCAACGATCCCCAAAACCGTGGTCAGAATAAAACCTAACGGGTCTTTCCCCGGCATCAAGAAACGAGCCAACAACCCAACAAGGAATCCAATCAGAATACTCCACAACATAATCCCACCTCCTATTTAGACATAGTAGATCTTCCTGATTGCTCAGACACGCGAACTAGGGCGGAGTAACGGGCCCTTTCCTCTGAAAGCTTCCGGCCTGCATTCAAGATTTTGCTGATAAATAGAGCGTTTTCGAGAATTAATAAATTTAACATTGAATTTTCATTGTAGACACACAGATGAAACATTCAAGGCGCATCATAGAGTATGAACAAGTGGACAACCATCTCTTCTCGAAAAGGATTCACGCTCATCGAACTGATGATCGTCGTGGCTATTATCGGTATCCTGGCAGCCATCGCGGTTCCGTTATTCGCCGGTCTCATTGCCAAGTCCACGGAAGGCGTAACGAAAGGGAACCTGGGCGCCCTGCGGTCCGCTCTGTCCATCTATTACGCGGATACCGAAGGCCAGTATCCTTCAGAGGGTACTACCGCCACCCGTAGAAAAGGCCGACGAAATCGTCCCTGCACGACCTGCACAACCAATTTAGATGCTCTGGCCGAGGGCGGGAAATATCTTGAGGAAATTCCGGAAGCGAGTCTTCCGAAGACCGAGCATTCAATTGGCCATGAGACACTGGATTGGGTCGCTCCGATCACCGTCAACAACGGCAACCTGCTTGTGACCGACCGCGGGGGATGGGCCTACCAATGGAATCCGGCTTTGCCGAATTGGGGAACCGTCCTGGTCAACTGCAATCACTCCGATTCCAAAGAAGTCCTCTGGACGTCCCGTTAACACCAAGACCCTCTTTTCTGGGCCCATTGGCCTAGTGAATTTTTAACGATCTGGGGCTATACTCGAATGTAGCGATTAAGGAACAAAGGAGATCACGGTATGAGAAAAATCAAATTGGCCATTGTCCTCGTCTCTGCAGGGGTTTTATTTGGAGTTGCTTCAGCGGAAGCTCGAAGTACCCCAAAACAGCCTAGACTCGTCAATCCAAAAAGCCAAGGCGCCCACTCCGGCAAGCCCATGGTCATCCGAACCATCGGCAACGGCAATACCGTTCAGATCCCCTCTGGTCGGCGCAACCCCGTGCCAAGCAGACCAGAAACTCCAGGGAAATCCGGTGACCATAAGCCAGGCTCAGATTCTGGCAGTAGCAGCGAACCGCTCCCACCCACAACGTTCTAGGTTTATTTCAGCTAAAAGAATGCCCTTCAGAGGAATCTGAGGGGCATTTTTTTTAGGCGCTGCGCTCGAAAGCCCTGCCCCTCGCCCGCCCTGTAACGTACCTCCACTTGGGTTGTCTTAATAGGAAAGCAACCAATTTCTAAGGGAGGTCTACTATGAAAAATTTCGGTTTAGTTCCTATGACATTCGCGCTGGCGTTGACCATCATACTGGCTCAGCATGCTTCGGCTACTCATTCGCAGGAGATCAAACCCCTGGTGGATGCGCTGCAAACCCTGCAGGATGCGCAGCATGACTATCGTGAGCTTGTTCAATACTTTGGCGAGGAGTCTCAGGAAGCCGTGGAAGCTCACACACGAATCGAGGCCGCCAGCCGGGTCGTTGCTGCCCGGGAAGTACAACACAACCGAGAGCTGTTGTTAATTGAGAATTCCAGCAATCAGGCGTCGTCTAATCAGTACGGCGCGCTCTAAATACAAGTCCGGTTAAAATGCCTGGGAAATGACCTCAGACCAGTTGTTCCTGCCAGAATACGCGGGAGAAATCTTTAGATCTTCGTTGTTTTGAGACCCGTTGTTCCTGCCTAATAACCCGTTCGTGCTGGTAGTGTCGAACGCCGTCCCTGGCATCGGAGAAAATCTCAGCGCCCCGCTGCTTTTAGGCGCCGTGCCCTGGGTGATCAAAGAAAGTTTCCTTGACGAGGAAAGTGTAAGTATCTTTTCAGCGTCGCCATCGGCCCAGTTGTTTTGCGGGAGAGAGCTGCTAAGCATAAAAATGGCTATCGCTGCGATGTGGCTTCGGTGGCTATTTTCCATGGGGTGGGGCCGTAAATCCGACACCTTCTTTCAGCCCTTCGTAACATACCCCTTTCCTACGGGCGGGGTACTGCCCCGAGCAGGCTCGGGGCCCATGCAGATTAGGCCCTTACGTCCCATCAAAAATGAGTCCCACCTTTATCCCGTTGTAACACTGGAAAGCTATGCTTATCTTCATGTTGAAAGCCTTCACCTGGTTTTCCGCCGTTGTTTTAACCATGAGTCTGCTGGCGGGGTCCGTTTCCGCCGTTATCCGCCCATCCCAGCAATCTTTAAACCCACGCAGTCCCCTTGTTTTTTCGGATCAAGCCTTAGCGGCCTCGGCGCGTTTTGCCGGCCGCCGGGTCATCGAGCGGGCCCATGCACTTTTTGCAGCCACGCGCCTGCCGAGCACCAGCAGCGATGGTGCTGCGATTGAGAAGGATCTACTGCGTGAGCTCGTGCATTGGCTCGAAGCGAGTGCCCTCATGAGGTGGGATAGCGAGTCTTCCTATGGACAAATTGAAATCGCTTTCCGCCGCGGCAGAGAAATCGACCGCGCGGAAATCTTTTTGACCGAGGCGTGGGCTAAGAGCGAAAGCGGTGCATGGCGTTTTCCAGAATTGGCTGTGCTGGAGACAGAACGGCGTGACGAAATCATGAGGAAATACTTTTATCCGAGCAAAGGATCTCTAGGACAAATCGTTTTTGAGTTTATCAAGCGGCAGGATGGACAAATTTGCCTGCTCGTGAGCGAAATTCAGCCTTCGGATGGCTACCGTCTTTTAACGAAAAAAGCGAGACGACGCATGAATGACTGGAGAATCCACGCACTGGAAAGAATAGCGGCGTGGGCTCACCAAAAGGAGATGCCTTTATACGCAGCCACGTCAGCGGATATTAAGACCCAGTACCCGTTCTGGAAAGGAAATGTATTTGAGCTTGCTTCCAATTATGTGAAACCCTTTCTTCCACATCTTTGGAAAGAGGCCAGAGTGCAAGCCATCTATAGAAACGCCAGTAAGCTGTGGGAAGGATCTCTCGTGCAGTACCGCTTCTGGGAGTACCAAGTCCCCGGGCTATTACATCGCGCCTCTTAAGCCCCAGCCAGAAATGGCAGGGGCTTTCTCTTTACCCACAAACTCACTAACTCACTAACCCTCTACCCAAATTTTCCGGGCCGGGCCCCCTTCCGGCCCAATTTTTGCTCTGTCCCAACGAGTGGCTTATATTCTTCCGTTGGGTCAGACCCCGTTCCGCTCAAATCTATTACGATCTCCGGAACACATGGAATCCCCCGCATGGCATGTCTTCCGGTACCACGAACAAACCAAACACCATTTCAATCGTTACGCCCGCTCGCTCGGATATCTCGACTGGGAGTCTCAGCCCAAACCGTTTCGTGTTTATGAAGGCGTAACACCGGTTCTTCTGCCGCTCCTCAAAACCGATCCGGATGGACAATACCTGGATCTCTACGAACGTTCGCGCAATCACTTCTGGGACTTTAATGCCGCCAGCATCGGCGCGTTCCTGGAACTCTCGCTAGGGCTCTCGGCCTGGAAATCCATTCCCCAGGGCAATCGCTGGGCTCTTCGGATGAACCCTTCAAGCGGCAATCTTCATCCGACGGAAGCGCATCTGATTCTGCCTGCACTCGACGGCCCAGCCCAGTACCAGGCTGTGGCGGGCACCCGCGTGGAAGCGGGCGTCTACCATTACAACGCCTATACTCACGCGCTCGAACCCCGTGCGATTTTACCGCCTGACTATGCGAAGAGGATTCAGTCTCATTTCCAGTCGCCCGGCTTTTTGATCGGACTCACCAGCATCGCCTGGCGTGAATCGTGGAAATATGGAGAACGCGCGCTCAGGTACTGCCACCATGACGCGGGACATGCGCTGGCCGCGCTCTCCTTTGCTGGGAATCTTTTCGGGTGGAAGGTCACCGTGCTGCATACGCTCGCCACGGAGGACGTGGAGGGCATGCTGGGGTTTCCCAAGGTGACTTGGCCCCACTTGGAGGAAGAACGGTGCGACATGCTCTGCTTTGTCTCTCCTGCCACACACAAAGCCATTCCACGGACCTTGCCGGCGGATTTACGCGAAGCGTTTAAAGTACTTCCCTTTCAGGGAGTCCCGTCCCAGCTGAGCAAAGATCCTGTCGATTGGCCGATCATCCGAGAAACGGAGGATGTCCTTGCAAAACCGCAGACTCCGGAGGCGTCCATCCGTTTTGCAGCGTCCCCCCTGCTGCGCGCGCTTACTCCGACGCTCCCTGCGGCCCAGATTATTCGTCAACGCAGAAGTGCCGTTGCCTATGATGGCGCCACAACGATTTCTCTCCCGCAATTTTTGGCGATGCTCGATAAAACTACTCCGCGTAACGACACAGCTCCGTTCGATGCGGAACTCAGTGAGCCTCTCGTGCATCTTGTGATTTTTGTTCACCGGGTCGTGGGCCTTGAGGCAGGATTGTATTTTTGGCTGCGTAACCCGACCCATTTTCAGGACTTAAAACGAAGTTTGCATCGGGATTTCGTTTGGGAAGTGGTGGCGAAAGAATTGCCGCTCTACCTTCTTCGAAGCGGAGACTTTCGTGCGCAGGCGGCGGGCATGAGCTGCGGTCAAGCGATCGCGGCAGACGGTGCTTTCTCGCTGGGGATGCTGGCGCATTTTGCGCCGGTCATCGAGCGCACGCCTTGGCGATATCCGCATCTATTCTGGGAAACCGGCATGATTGGGCAGGCCCTCTACCTGGAAGCGGAGGCCCATGGGGTGCGCGCCACCGGCATCGGCTGTTTTTTCGATGACGCGGTGCACGAGCTTCTCGGCCTACGCAACAATGCCTATCAAAGCCTCTATCATTTCACCGTGGGTGGCCCCATCGACGATCTCCGGATAGCCACCGATCCCCCGTACGAGCATTTGCCGAAGGACAGGAGATAGTGAGCAGTTCTCTCTCGGAACATCGGCATACCAGAACGTCGGCTTACCGGAACGGCGGCGATAGGTACTTTTCTAGAACTTCCTCTCGCTGCCTCACTGGCTTACCGCTGTACCGGCGTGCCGCCACTCTCCGATAATCACTGAGCGAGTTCTGCTGCGCATGCGCTCCTGGGGCAAGCCCCCAGTCAGCTAAATGCTCTGTCCCAACAAGTGCCTTATATTCTTCCGTTGGGTCAGGCCCCTTTCCCACTCAAGAAGTCAGCCCTATTCATAAACGCATGAATAAATTTCATGCTTTTGCATCTAA
>JANLWZ010000207.1:0-2796 GCA_031364865.1 Elusimicrobiota bacterium | reverse complement strand
CTGAGATACGCGTCAAACTCAAGCTGAATAGATTCAGTGGAGGTTGTCGCATCAGACGCGATCTTTTGGACGGGTGCGTATAATTCTTCATAGGCCGAACGAACCGCGAGAAGTTCCGCATGGAGCTTGCGAACCAGATCTCTTCGCTCCTCACGGAGTGTTGTCAGTTCGTCGGGAAGAATCTCGGTTGAACGTTTAATCCGATCCTTAAAATATTCTATCGTTTCAGGCTTGTCGGCCGATCCGATGACGGCGTTGCGACGCGCTGTCCAATCGGCGAGCTGTTTGAGATATGCCTGGTACGCCTTCTCAGGCGCCTTCAGACTGTCTTGGAGCTTAGTGATGGCGACCGAGCATTCCGATTTCTGAGTTGCCAATCCTTTTACTGGAGGGTCGACATCCGTCGCTTCTTTCCCATCAATGAGAACCGCCAGTACAGCCAGTCGGTCGGCGACCTTGCGCGAAGACATGATAATAGGAGCGCGATCGATTGTTACTTTCACGACCTCCTTGACCTCGAAGCCATCTTCTTTGAACTCAGCTTCATGATTTTCCACGAACGTATCGTAAGCATCCGAAAAGTTATCAACGTACCGGGACAACCGGGCCAATGACGTACCTTCCGCAGTGAGTTCGCTCCGCTCATTTGTGGCTTCGAGAAGCTTTTTCTGAATGTCCTCCAGTTCCTTTGTTTTGTCCTCAATACTCTTGATTGCGGTCTGGGTGGCGGCGTCGGTGGGATCTTCGGCCGGTTTGGGAACGACTGTTGGAGGAGCCTTGTTTATCGCCTCCAATTCCTTTTCCTTCAACGACAGTGAGGTCCGATAGGATTTCAGCGTATCGTCACTGATTTCCGTCTCATTGCGGGCAATTGTGTCATTGAGCGTTCGCAGTTCCTGCTGAACTTGGGCGAACGCCTGCTTGTGTGCCTGAATCACGTAGTCGAGCAGCTCATCGAGTGTGCCCATCTTGAGCTGTTTTTCGGGCGGTGTATGCGAGAAGATAACCTTTTTGAGTTCCTTCTCGAAATTTGTCTCATTGCCACTCGCAATCTCGTTACAGAGCTCCTCGATAAAATGTTGAGGTAGATATCGAATCCGTTCGGGTTCCCGTTGATCGGCGTTGTGATCTAGTTGAACGGATACTGGGGTACCATCGGCCCACGTCAATGTCGCGACGAAGTGTTTCGATTTGTTGCTCGCCCGGCGAAAGCGGCTGTCAGTAAGGAATTCGAGCTTTGTGCAATGAGAATTACCTGCGAGAGCAAGGATGTCCGCGAGAGCGCTTTTGCCGCTCCCCTTGTTACCAATAATGGCGATCAGACCGGGATTCAATTTCAATTCGACACCATCAAACCAATGCTCGTCGAGAGTCGAATTCGCAATCTTCGAAAGCGTCAGGGACGTCATGTACTTTGTGGCGTTCTGACTGATGTGATTCAATTTCGGAGGGGGGCCTCCGATGTGACAGCGCAAAACGGGTTCGTGACAGACCTGTCTCAAGCCTTTGAAGGTGGGTTGGGCCTTCAACCATGTCGCACGGTCGCTGGGATATACGCCATACTTTGCGTATTCATGCGCGTCACTGCCGCTGACCACGGGTTTTGGATTGCCGCCGATGTTATCCAGAAACTCGTCGGCAATATTCTGCTTCTCTAGTTTCGCGGTCCCCAAAAAGAGTTCGACCTGGCTCTGCTTCCGAGTCTCGAAGCAATCTGCCCATTTCATCAAATTGTGGTCGGCGTGTGGATGGTCTTCCCAGTCAAGCCGCTCAATCCCATCGCTCGTGCCATACGGCTGGATGAGCAAGCAAAGATCTTTACCGACTACGTCAATCGCCTCTTCGACTGACTCGCGAGTCACCTCAACTGTGATGATTCCTAGGTGATACATTTTGTCATCATCAGTTTTATCCTGGACCTTAAAACCATGATGGCGAACCTTGCCCGCATCGTACTCTCGCGCGACCTCGATAAGATTCCGGCGCGATGGCGGTTTGCCACCTGGACCGCCCAGTTTGAGATGCGACAAAAAGTGAGTGAGGGCTTCCGGTAGGACCTCGTCGCTGAAAAGAACGTGGGTGTTGAGGCGAAAGTCCGTCGGCGCTTCCATCCGAAGCTCGATTCCCGGGAAGAACTTCTTGGTGGTTGCCGTGGGATTCGCTTTAAGATACTCCCGAAGCAGCAAGTAACCGTCAAATGTCCAATAGTCCATGATGCAAAACGCCGCAACATCAAGGGCGTTCATTCGTGCAATGATGTCCTTGCACGTCTGTTCTTGCTCCGCAGCGTTTTGCTCGCGCAGCTTTTTCCCCCCATCCCACTTGAACGAAGCGGGTGTGTGGATGTGTAAGTCCCACTTTTGCCAAATCGAGCCTATTGAGTTCATGGGTAGCCTCCTGACGCTACGTTAAACATGCCCCCAGCGTCAAGGAAGAAGCTAGCAGGTGCAGTAACACGTCGCAATGTCTCAGAATCCTTTGCACGACATTAGGTTCGGGGAAATCCATGAATCGTATAGGATAGCCCGGCGGACGTGCTTGAACCGCTTACTCGCTTGGCTCGCCATCGTCTCCATCGTCGGTCGACGAAAGGCGAGGCACCTCAAGCTTCTCTATCCGCGGGAGACTTCCGCCAATGATGCCGCTCAGGTCACCATACATCCCTGACGTCTGTGCGACGGCGCGATCGAGCTGTTTCTCACGCTTCGCCCACATCCGCTGCGTCGAACGCTTCTCGGCTTCCAGACCCGCGAGAAACCTGCACATCGAATTCAGTGAGGGATTCCTCGTAATGGT
>JANLWZ010000200.1:0-6517 GCA_031364865.1 Elusimicrobiota bacterium | reverse complement strand
CTTCGCCTTCGGTGAGGCGATACTCGATGTCCACGATGCCTTTGGTGGTGTCCTGCGAAAACTCCGGCGTCACATTGACACGGATGTAGCCCTGCGCGCCGTAAACATCAGAAATTTTCGCTACGGTCTGGTCGACTTTTTCCTGGCTGTAAATATCGCCGGCCTTATACAGGATCACAGGCTGCAGTTTGACCGACTCGAAAATGACATTGTTTTTGAAGGAGCTCGTGCCAAAGTGGAAAAGAGGACCTTCTTCTACATGGACGGCCACGGTGATACGCGTTTTGTCTTCATTGAAAGTCTGCGTCGGCTCAGGAACACGGACATTCTGATAGCCGCGATTTTTGTAGTACTTCAAGATTTCTTCGATATCCTTCGCGAGCAAGTCCTGCTTAAAAACTTTCTTACGTTTAGTTTTCATGAGTTTCTGGACTTTTTTCAGTTTAAAGGCTGTTACTCCTGAGAGCTCCACTTTGTCGACGAGGACTTGCGTGCCTTCGGTAATAAAAAAAGTGATCGACACGTGATTGGTGTCGTCCGACGTCGTAAAGGGTTCGACTTGAGCCGCGGCGAAGCCTTCTTCTTTGTAAACCGTAAGGAGTTTCTCCACGTCGATATTGAGTTTAAACTTGTCGAGAGGTTCGCTCTCTTTGAGCGTGAGATTGTCCCGGAGTTTACTCGAACCTAACTTTTTGTTCCCTTTGAAGTCGATACGTTTAACGACGGGCTTTTCCGCCACTTTGAAGATCACGATAACGCCGCCGGGCACGTCCGTGACTTCAAGCGAAACATCTTCAAAATTCCCCATGCCGTAGATCGCCTGAACATCCTTGCGGAGTTTTTGCGGGTCGTAGAGATCGTTTTTGTGGGTTTTGACCTGGGCGAGGATAACGCGTTCCCGCACATTGCGGTTTCCTTCCGTTTTGATCTTGAGGATCCGCGCAAGGCGGTTCAGTCGCTTGGATTCTTGTTGTGAGTCATCGATGCGGGGTTCTTCAGGAGCGTCCGTGCCGGTGGAGACAACGTTGTTAAATCCGGGGATGGAGAGACTGCCCAGCGCGGCGCCCGTAGAGACCCGGGGCCCGCCTTCTGCCAGGGCCAGACCCGGGATGCTCCAAACGCTAAGAATTGCGATCAGTATCCACTTAAAACGGTGCGAAAAATGTGCCAAGTACTCTCCTAAGGCTTTGATTTTTGGGAATTATATCAAATGACCTTAGACGGTGATCCTAAACCTAAATAGTTACTTCTTCTTTTCGCGGTTGGTGTTGCCCCACCACCCGAAGCGCCAGCGGGGTTCGATGGTCACACGGCGGTCCGGAAGGATGCCGGGAGCGGAGGTGGGCAGGTCAAAGGAACCTCGCAGAAAAACATTTTTAAACCAGCGGTAAGAAAGTTGCACATCGGACACGAGATCTAGCTTTTTTTCCTGAAGTTCGGGATTCACCTGTGCAGATTGAATAAAGCGCACTCCATACCCCATGGACAAACGGTTGGAAAGATCTTTTTCTACGGTGTACTTGGTGTTCGCGAGAAGATTGACGGCGGAGTTCTGCTGTTGCCCTGAGGTCGTATTTAAATCTCCCCCCGTCACCGTATTCGGATCAAAGACGTGCTGAGCGCGTAATCGATCGGCAATGCCTGCTTTCTTTAGAACGTTCTGGGCGAGCGGCGTCGTGAGGCTCGTGTCGATCAGTGTCACCAGCTGCTTCTGATAAAGATAATTCCGCTCTTGAACGGTCAGGTTTTCGGTGTCGGTATTGGTCACGCGCGCCAGCAGTTTTTCCTGAGTCATGGTCGGGTTCACGGCGGACGTCAACCGTGGTTTGATCTGACTGATCGGCGCGTAGTCAATGTTCAAAGTGATCGTGTCGTTGACGCTGAGCCGACTGCCGCCAAGAGTTCCGCTCACCGTATCCACCGCTTGAATCTCCGATTCGGCCACACCGCGGACATAAGGAACGTTTATGACACGATCGCCGCTTTTCTCAGAGCGAATGTCAAAACGCGCCTGCTGAATATCAAACTGCAGGCCCAGGTAACTGATGCGTCCTTCTCCGATATCCAGGCCGCCGTCTACTTCCAGCTGGCTGCTCGGTCCTTTGATCGCCATCTGTCCGGTAACGTTGGCCTGGACGAGCTCGTTTTCAAACCAGGCGCCGTCCTGAAATTTAAGATTGACGTCCCAATAGATACGCCGGAACCAGGCAATGATCGAAGGTTTGCCAGGTTTCTTTTGAGAGGGTGGAAAAGTGAAATGGCCGTTGGAAAAAATCCCATCCCCGCTGAAGGTGGGCGATTCCGCGGGACCGCGCAGGCTCACCTGACCGCGTACATCCACACGGGATACGGTCGTAAGAAATTTAAGTTTCTTGGCGAGGGGACTGTCAGGGATAGCTAACTCGGGGACTTGGATTTCTACGCCTTTGTCAGAAACCACAGCAAGCTTCAGGTCATAGGAAGCCGGGGCAAAGCCGCTGGTTAACTCAATTTTTCCAGAACCACGGAACTCTCCATCGCCTGATTTTCCGCGCACATCGCGGACGTATATGGTCTTGTCATTAAAATCTATGCTGAGGGTTCCCCCACGCAGTCTTCGAAGATAATGAGCGCCGGTGACATCGCCGCCGGTCAGTTTTAAAGATCCTGAGAGCTGGGGATCGTCCAGGGTTCCCTTGATCTGCAGCAGTCCTTCCAGCGGCCCCTTGGCCTCAAGGACTTCCTGGGAGAAAGACTTCAGCAGACTTAAATTGGCGTCCTTCAGCCGGATGGAAAAATCAATGGGTGTCGCAGGCAACTCCTCTTTGCCGGCCTTGGATTTCTTTTTCAGAGGAAATACGCCGGCGCCTTCCAGCCCATAGCGGCCGGGCTCGTGCAGGAAAAGTTTGGTGAACGAGATCCGATCATCCTCCCAGACGAAAGTGGCTGTTCCCGTCTGGTAGGAAAGCCCGAGGATACTTCCCCGATCCAATTCAATGATGCCTTCGACATGGGGATGTTTGGCGTCGCCGCGGCCGACGATGCGCAGATTCGCGGCGCCGCCGAGAGGGTAAGGGAATCCTGCGAGCTCACTCAGCGTGCCGATGTCCAACCCGCGCCCTTCCATTTTGAAATCCCAGAGATTTGGCCCAAGATCGCCGGTGATGGCGAGGCCTTGTTCATATTTTCCCGAGATGAACAGATCGGTGATATGCAGTTGAGGCGCTTTTTTAAGCTGGACCGTGCCGGTGATCAGCGATGCCGAGTTCGGCGGGGCGGAGAACTTTAATTCTCCGTCGTAAAAATCCGCCTGCAAAATGCCTTCCTCCAGTTCGTAATTGTTGATGAAGAGCGACCGGGTCTGCGCTTTGGTTTGAATGGCAAAGCCTGCCGGTTTGATCTGCCACGTCCCTTCCAGGCCCAGTCCGCCAAAAAGTGTAAAGGTTCCGAGATGCAGATTGCGAAGGTCGGTCCCCAGGACTAAACGTGCCGGCGCCTGGCCGGCGAACTCGACATAGCTGCCTTTGTGAAAGCGGATCAGGGCCTCGGACGTTTTGGCTTCGCCTTCGGTCAGAGTCAATCGCATGATGTCTTCATTTTCCGGAAGCTCCGCCAGCGTCATATTCAATAACACGACGTCCAGCTTAAAGGGATGGTCCATCCCGGCAGCGTAGACGAGCGGCCCTGCTAAAAAGGTTCCTGTCCACTTCGGACTAGCCAGGGGACCGGTCACCGTAAGTGTCGCATTGGCTTTTCCGGCGATTGGCTTGGGAAAATGCAGGCTCTCGCCGAGCGTTTTCAGGTTCAGATCCTTCAAGGCAAAGGTGCCGTTCATGTGAGCATCGTTGGAGAGCTGTCCGATGAGTTCGAAGTCCCCGCCCGTGGCGACGTGCCCTTCGATATGGAGAGGCTTCAAACCTTCCCTGCTCCACGTCGCATTCAGGTCGGCCGAGATGGGAAATGCCCGCCATTGCGCCTGGGTTAAACGCGCCGTCACATGATCCCGCGGATCCGCCAGCGTGCCGGCGCGCTGATACTTTCCTTGTAAATGACCTTTCAAGAGTGTTGCGCTGAAGGTGATCGTCCCTTCGCGCTCTTCGCTTCCCGACAGCAGCTCGCCTTCGAACGCTATCGGAACCTGTACCGGCTGGGTGGATCCACGAACGGTGAGCTGGCCTTTCCCGGACCATTCCGTCAGCGTCAGGCCGGAACTTCCTTTGGCATGCCAGGACGTCTTCGCTTGCCCTGTGAGCTCCGTCTTTTTGTTGCGTAGAACGACGCTTTTAATACGAACGAGCTGTGGAGCTGTCTCGAATTCGACGCGGCCGTTCTCGATTTTCGTCTTCCCCCACACGGCATTGTCCAGACGCACGATCCCCTGATCGCGGACCCATGAGCCACTGATAGCGGTGCCGAGGCTAAAAGACGGAAAGGAGAGCTTGCCTTTTTCAAATCGCATCGCGGCGCTGGCTGGCCCCACGTCATTTTTATAAAGGACAAGACCTGAACTCGTCAGGGTGGCCGACATGCGCGGATCCTGCAGCGTTCCGCCGATCTCCCCGCGAGCCGATACCGTCCCGCGAATCACGTCTTCCGAAAGCGGCATCCCAGGAACATCCGACGCCAGGTTGGCATGAGAAATAGTCCAGGTCAGGTGCATCGACTTTGGCGCGAGCGTATAGCGGCCTTCGAGCGTCGCGGTGGCGTCGCTCGGAAGAGTCAGGTTCACATCGTCGAAGTACAGACTTTCAGGGGTCTTATGTCCTGCTAAAGAAATCCGGAATTTTGTTGTTTCAGATTTCCCGTGAACAAAAAATCTTTTGGGCGTTACTTCGAGGTCACCTTTGGCTTCGCCAAGCGGTGTCCGGCCCCATGCGCCATCGGTCAGCCACCAGCCGCCGGTCAGTTGGAAGTCCTTCCATGTCCCTCGCAAGGTGCATGCCGTATTCAAACGACCCGCGAAGATCGGCGTGCTGCCTTTTTTCGTGAGTTCGTCGAGCGCAAGACTATCGGCCGTTATGGAAAGATCATTACCCTCCGCGCGAGATATCCCTTTGACCTGTACACGCCCGCCGAGTAACGGGATCTCGCTGTCATGCGATTCCCATTTTCCGTGAGCATAGCTCAGGTGCAGGGACGCCTTCTTAAAAGGTAATTGACCCACCAACCCATGGTCCAGATCAGCCCGGATCGTGACCAGACCTATCGGCACAGTATTGGAAAGCGTGATATCGGCGGATCCGATGGCTGTGGCGACAGGACTTTTGAAGGAGAACTTGGATGTGGAAATGCGGTGATTTTCGTAGGACCAGCTACCCTGGAGTACGACAGCTTGCGTCGAAGTACTCACCGCATCGGCAGGGGAGTCCAATTTGAGCGAAGCGGTCCGGAGGCTTGCCAGCCATTCTTGAGGTGTGACTGGTATCGAACGTCCGGACATCTGTGCATGGAGCTGATAAGTGCCTGTGGCCGTCCAGGCTGCTGGCAACACCGGT
Organism: Elusimicrobiota bacterium; assembly: GCA_031364865.1. Lineage (GTDB taxonomy): Bacteria > Elusimicrobiota > Elusimicrobia > 2-01-FULL-59-12 > 2-01-FULL-59-12 > JANLWZ01. The sequence goes on along the minus strand of JANLWZ010000200.1, from coordinate 1,043 downwards.
TTACCGGAGAAAGAAGCGAGCAAGTCGATGGTCTCTTGCAGACGGCCCCCGGTGAGTTTCGCATGCGCTTTCCAGCGCTTTCTGAGTGTCGAGGCTTCCAACGAAACGCGCTCCGCTTGCTCTAAAACAGCGGCGATAGAAACGCTCTGCTGCGGACCACGGACACGATAGGAGCCTTCTGTTTGATAGAGCGTCCACCGGCCGTGCGGCGCTTTTTCATCCAGCCATTGAAAGGTTCCCCCTTGCCAGGATAGTGTGAACCAGGGCGGCAGAGTGAATCGCTTTCCGCTCGATCGCATTTTGGGCAGATCGCCCGCCGTGAGGCGAACCCTGGGATTTTCAAGATGGACCGAGCCGATCGCATACATCGGCTCCTTGTTCAGAATGGCTTTTGGCAAACCCAGCAGACTGAAGGAAAACTCCACCTGGCTCACTTCAAAGAGCGGCGGTCGGTCGCTGTCGGAGGGATCGGTGGCGCGAATATTGATCAGGCGGATACTTTTAAAGGCCAGAGCGATGGTGTCGATGCGGACTTTTTTGTGAGTGATGCGCGAGGCTGTTTTTTCGAGTTGGGAACGGAGCCGTGGCTCCCAGGTGGTGGCATAGCTGCGCGAGAGCCATTGAAACACGCCCGCAGTGATCACCAGGAACGTGACGATATAGGAGAGACGTTTCATAGCGTCTTCACAAACAGAATATAAAAACTATGAATGGATTAGTGCTTGACGGACTTTGGCGCGGGCTGCGTCCCAAACGTCAGGTGTTTTTCATCGACATCGAAGTCGATAAAGATGTTCGCCGGCGCGCTGAAGCGCTTCGCCAGGATCTCGCTCGCCATGGTGTCTTCGACCAGGCGCTGAATGGTGCGCTGCAGCGGACGCGCGCCATAGTGCGGGTCGAATCCCTTTTCGAGCAGATGATCCTTGGCTTCGTTGGTGAGCTGAATCGTAAACCCTTGAACTTTCAGTTTTTCCCTCACACGGGCCAGCATGAGCTCAAGAATCTTCTTCATGTCTTCCTTAGAAAGCGCATGGAAGAAGATG
>JANLWZ010000180.1:0-2948 GCA_031364865.1 Elusimicrobiota bacterium | reverse complement strand
CTGAGATCGAGCGCGTTTGTATAGCAGGTTCGCCCTCGCCTGTCAATTTAAGGGCTCCTAAGGGCGATGTGTTAAAATGGCGGCCCATGCAAAGATCGATCTTTCTTCGCCTTTTTATCGACGGAAGCAGCCGTGTGGCCACGATGCTTCTCACCATTTTTATCGCGCGCGTCCTCTCCATCGAAGACTTCGGAAAATTTACGTTTGGCCTCTCCTATAGCATCGCTTTTGCGCTGCTGGCAGAGAGCGGCACGCACTTCGTTTTTCTACGAGAATTCAGCAGCTCCGATGCGCCGCAAAAAGTGTGGAGCGAGTTTTTTGGCTTAAAACTGTCTCTTGTGACGGTGTCGTGGTGTCTGGCAGCCGTTTTGTCCTATTTTTTATGGCCTTGGCAGGATTTCTACGTGGCGATCGCTCTTACGGGATACACCATGGGAAATTCACTCAGCGATTTCTTTCATCAGGCCTGCAACGCGTCGGAACGCGTCGAACTGAGTGCTTGGATCACTGGTTTTCAGCGTGGAGCCTGCGTTCTTTTGGCCCTGGTGGCCCTCACGAAATCGCCGCACCTGGGGTCTCTGGTCTGGGCTCTTTGCTTCGCCAGCCTCTTGGGTAGTATGGGCGGATACTGGTGGATACGACGATCACTACCCTTCCTGGTATGGCCACGATGGAATATTCAGGTCTGGGCTACCTGGTGGAGAGCGTCACTTCCGCTGATGACCATCGTCATTTCGTTTGGATTGACCATGAGGCTCGGGCTCTTGCTGCTGCCCTACCTGGGCCTTATCGAGGAGACCGGCATTTACTCGGCCGCCCAACGGCTTCTGGATGTGGGAAATTTGATCCCGAGTTCCCTCATGATGATCGCGCTGCCGCATTTCACCAAAATCAGGAGAGTATCACCGGATAATTTCTTTGTCGAAGTCCGCAAAACATTTTGGGTGGTTCTGGGGACTGCCATCGTCGCTTTTGCCGTCTCACAGTACGCGGCCGCCCCGATCGTCCGCCTGCTTTTTGGTGACCCATACGCCGCGGCCGTTCCCCTGGTGCGAGTGCTGAGTGGCGCCAACGCCTTGATCCTGATCAATTATTTTCTAGTCACGATTCTTCTCGTGATGAACCATCAGAAGCGGCACTTTTTTCATGAGATGCTTTGCCTTGCCGCTTGCGCTGCTCTGACCACGATCCTGGGGCTGCGGTGGGGAACTGTTGGCGCGGCGTGGGCTCTTGTGATCACACAGATCCTTATGCTGGGTCTGCTTCTTTGGGCGCTCCGTCAACAGCCCTGGAACAAAACCACGGAAAGCGCCTGATGACGCCTTACTTTTCTGTAATCATCCCGACGTACAACCGAAGGCAGACACTCCTGCGCACGTTACGCGCGCTGGCAGCGCAAACGCTGCCAGCGGCTGAATTTGAAGTGATTGTCTCTATTGATGGTTCAACCGATGGAACGCAGGACGCTCTTTCGACAGAACGTTTCCCATTTTCCTTTCGCGAGCTGACGCAACCCAACGGAGGCGCTTCCAAGGCGCGAAACGCTGGGATTGCAGCGGCAAAAGGAGAATTTATCGCCTTTACAGAGGACGATGTCGTCCCTGAACCGAACTGGCTGGAATCCGCAAAGGCTCAGCTTTTGCGGGATAAGGTGGATGTCCTGGATGGCACCATCCTCGATCTTGATACCCGGCAGAATTTGCGCCGTCTCGGGATAAAAGGAATTCCAGCGTTCCTTCCCTGTAATCTGTTCGTGCGCAGAAATGTTTTTGAAAAGCTCGGAGGCTATGACGAGAACTATTACGACCCTCAGCGTCACTTGTACTTTCGCGAGGATTCTGATCTTGGCTTTCGGATTTTGGATGCGGGCTATTCCGTTGCTCTGGCACCCGAGGTCATTATCAGACACCCACCGCAATTTAACGCGTTGACGGATTGCCTGAGGCACGGTCGCCGGTATGTTTTTGACGCGCTCCTTTTCAAGAAGTTTCCATCGCGTTACCGCACGATGATCGAAGCCAAGAATATTTTCGGGCTGAAAGTCTGCCGGCCGCAATACCTATTGGCGCTCGCCTATGTGCTCTTCCTGGCGCTCGCGATCGCGGCGGTAGGGGCCAGTTCACGCCGCTATGTGGCCTGGAGTCTGATCGCCGCTTGCGCCTGTGCAGGGGCGTATCGATTTAAATACCAGGGACTTCGCGCTTTACAGTTTTACAGAGTCGGCGAAACGCTTGGATTTTTCTGGGCGCCGCTGGTCTATTTAGGTGCGCTGATCCGCGGCGCCAGGCGCTATCACAGCTGGGGAGTATTGCGCCCGTGGTAAAGATCGCCATCATTCATGACTGGCTGACCGGCATGCGCGGTGGAGAAAAAGTGCTCGAAGTCCTTTGCGAGCTTTTTCCTGCCGCGGACATATTTACCCTTATTCACCTGCCGGGCCAAGTCAGCGCAAAGATCGAGAAGCATAAGATTTTTACCTCCTTTATTCAGCACGTTCCCGGTTCGGCACGCTACTATCGTCACATGCTGCCGCTCATGCCTCTGGCGATGGAACGCTTTGACTTTTCGTCTTATGATCTTCTGATCAGCACCAGCCACTGCGTCGCCAAAAATGCCAGACCGCGGCAGGGCGCTCGCCATATTTCCTACTGCCATACGCCCATGCGCTACATCTGGGATCAGTACGACGCTTATTTTGGACCCGGACGCGCCTCCATGGCCGTACGGACCGCCATGGCGATGCTGCGGCCAATCCTTCAGAAATGGGATCTCGCCACAGTTCCGCGCGTCCATGCGTTCATCGCGAATTCGAACAACGTGCGCGAACGTATTCAGAGACTCTACCATCGCGACGCTGAAGTGATTTATCCGCCGGCCGATGTCGATTTTTACAGTCAGGCAAGTCCAGCCAGCCCACGCGAGCCGTTTTATTTAATCGTGACCGCTCT
>JANLWZ010000178.1:0-1539 GCA_031364865.1 Elusimicrobiota bacterium | reverse complement strand
CCCTTGAGGCGCACTTTGCTCAAGCCTGCCAGAATATCCATTTGTTCGCCGGCATCCGTATTAAAAGTGAAACTTCCCGGATAAATCAGCCCTAACGTCTTCTTTTCTCCTGTGGGAAATAAAAGAGTATGACTGACCACCTTGCCATCAAAGTAGATGTTGGCCTTCAGGGGTACGTCGACTTGCGATGCTTTCATAAGTATCTCCTCATAGATTAGATCAGACGCATTAGTGTAGCCGATTGAAGTTGATTTGCTATCTTTTGCCCATGAAAAACACACTCTTTCTCTTAATCAGCGGAGTAATCTTAGCTGGTTGTACGGCTCACATGATGGAGACGCACGGTGACACCCTCCAGATCTTCAAAACAGGACAGGAAAAGCCTGGAAAAGGCGGGGTCATCCGCTACTTGAATACCGGAAAGAAGTCCTGGGCCAATGCGCGGCGTAAAGATGCTGATAAGCAGATGCAGAAATTCTGCGGCGGCACTTACCGCATCGTCGAAGAGGGGCCGCGCAGCAAATTTGGCGCGGACATGCCGATCGGCAAAAGCGTCTCCATGGAAGTCGACGAATACACGTATGTCAGGTTTGTGTGCGAAAAATGATCAGGCGGAAAGCGCTTCGAGGCGGTGAGCGGCAGAGGCGACAAGCGTCGTAATCGTGAAAACGTCGTTTTCGCTGAAGGGCTGTTCATGGCGGTTGATCAATTCAATGACACCAAAAACGCGCTGGCCAAGCGTCACCGGCACACATAAAATCGAAACTGTTTTGAATTGCGTCACGAGGTCAATCTGGCTATTGAACCGCTTATCTTTCGCAACGTCATTCACGAGTGCAGCCTTGTTGTTTTGCGCCACCCATCCGCAGATTCCCTGAGTGATGGGAAACTGCCCCTTCGCCACTCGCCATGAGAGAATGCCAAAGGTGTTCGCCACTTCTAAGTTTGTTCCCGAATCGTCTACTTTAAAGAAGGTACCGGCTTGCACATGCAGTTCTTCGCAGGCCAGGGTCAGGACTTTCCACATACAGACGTCCGAGGTATCGCACTCCGAGAAAGCGTTTGTCATAAGGTATGCATGCCAGAGGTCCGAGAAGATTTCAAGTATAAAAATACATCCATAAACGGTATCCTTGGGTCCTCGTGACGCCACTTTTCGACCGCTTCGAAGTCGATGTCCGGGCGCTGGCGGCGCTCCGAATAGCTCTTGCCGCCATTCTTTTATGCGACCTGGTTGTCCGTGCTTCGGATTTTACAGCGCACTATACGGAAGCGGGTGTTCTGCCACTTGCTCTTCTGAAATCGTATTACCCCAAACTTGGACCTCTGTCGCTCCATACACTGAGTGCACATCCGGCTTATTCAGCGCTCCTGTTCATCACCGCCGGTGTGAGTGCCGTGCTGTTAGGCATCGGTTGGAACGCACGCTGGATGGCGTTCATCAGCTGGATCCTTCTGCGATCGGTACAGCTGCGCAATCCTTTCCTGCTGCATTCGGGAGATTTTTTTCTGCAACTTCTTCTCTTATGGTTCATCTTG
>JANLWZ010000179.1:0-3271 GCA_031364865.1 Elusimicrobiota bacterium | reverse complement strand
GGCGCTTCTGTATAAGGGCAAGGTTGTTGCCAGGCGCTACAAATCCCTACTACCTACGTACGACGTTTTTGACGAATCGCGGCATTTTACCCCGGCAGTCCAGAATGAGCCTGTTTTGTTCAAAGGCCATCGCCTGGGCGTCAACATTTGCGAGGACATGTGGCACGTGCCAGAATTGTGGCCGGAAACGCCCTATCACAAAGACCCCGTCGCCCTTCTCGCACACCAAAGGGTGGATCTTTTTATCAACATGTCCTGTTCGCCTTATCACGAGGGCAAATCCAAGCTGCGGAGGGCACTTGTGCAGCACCACGTGGCCAAGCACAAGAAACCTTTCGTTTTCGTTAATCAAGTCGGAGGGAACGATGAACTCGTGTTTGACGGGAGAAGTTTTGCCGTCAGCCGAGAGGGTCAACTCCAGGGACAGGCCAAGGCTTTTGACGAAGATCTGCTGCTGGTTGATACCGACGACCAAACCGCGATCGAGCCCGAAGAGCGTGTCGACATCCAGGATATTCACGACGCGCTGGTGCTCGGCCTGCGCGATTACACGCAAAAATGTGGCTTTAAAAAGGTGCTGCTCGGGCTCAGCGGCGGCATTGATTCGAGCGTGACCGCGGCGCTGGCCGTATCCGCGCTTGGTAAACAGAATGTCCTCGGTGTCCTTATGCCTTCGCACTTTTCGTCCAAAGGCAGCGTCACGGATTCCCTCAAGCTCGCCAAGAATCTTGACATCCAGACGGAAACACTGCCTATTGCGCCGGCCTTCAAGACGTTTCTCAAAACTCTTAAGCCTGCGTTCCACGGCGCCAAGCCCAATGTCGCTGAAGAAAACCTGCAAGCACGCATTCGTGGCACGCTGCTCATGGCGCTTTCAAACAAGTTCGGGATGCTGCTGCTCACCACAGGCAACAAGTCAGAACTGTCGATGGGCTACTGCACGCTTTATGGCGACATGAACGGCGGGCTGGGCGTGATCTCGGATGTTTTGAAGAACACCGTTTATCGCGTGGGACGCTACATCAACCGCGATAAGAAACTCATTCCCGAAGACTGTTTCACCAAAGCACCCTCAGCGGAGCTGCGTCCCAATCAGAAAGATCAGGACTCACTGCCGCCGTATGACATTCTCGACCCGATCGTGGAAGCTTATGTGGAAGACGGTCTGGATGTGGACGAGATCGCCGCCAAAGGTTATGCCCGGGCACTCGTCCAACGCATTCTGTACGCGATCGATGCGAGTGAATATAAGCGCCGCCAAGCCGCTCCAGGGCTGCGACTCAGCAACAAAGCATTTGGTATGGGCAGGCGGATGCCTATTGCAAGAAAAGACTTCCGGTAGACTCGGCGAGATAAATCCCTACGCAGCACGCTTCCAGCGTCAGACGCCAGGGCAGCGGCGTTCCTTTCCGTAAATAGCGCGGCAGCAATCCAACTCCCACAACCCCGAGACTGAGCGCAGCGCCCGGCAGCTGATGGCGCAGAAGAATGAGCGCGATCGAGAGGAGAAATGCGAAAGCCGCGGTAGAACGCACCGTACGCTGAAATAAAAAATCTCTTCGAGAGAGCATCGCCGCCACCAGCGGCACCGACAAAGCCAGTTTGGCCAGCGCAAGCGTCGAGGCACCGAACAAAAGAATAAAGCACAAGAGCGTCGCCATGATCATCGTCACCCCTGTGCGTCGTTCCTGAAGTACCTGTTGAAATTTTGTGCTGAAGGCTAAGAGAACGAGCAAAGACCAGGAAAGCGAAAAGTAGAGTGGGCTATGGAAGGACTGCCAGCGGATCCACTGCAAAAAGACAGGCCGTCCGATCTCAGGACGAAGCAGCCACGACAAACCCCAGACCGCTCCATAAAACGCAAACCCTCCGAGAACAATGGTGAGCAGGCTGGCCAGCGCCGTGCCCGGTCTGCGGCTGAAAAAAACCCAGGGAAGCATGGCCAGAGGTATCCACAAAACGAAAGCGGAGCCCACCCATACCCCAAAGGCATAGAAACCGGCAAGAATCCAGGAGCGCATGAAGGGGGACCAATTCACCATACTTTTCCAGGCAAAGCAGAAAATGATCACGTAAAAAGCGTCCCAGACGGCAACTCCTTGTGCGCCGGAAAGTACCAAGGGATGAATGCAGAAGAAAATCACCGCGCCTAAGCCCGCCGCCAGGTGGTTTTGCGGAGCCATTTTGGAGGTGAGGAGGCAGACAAATATAACGGTCAGAAGAAGCAAAATCACGTGCGTCATGGGAAGCATGAGAGAGAGAATACTAATTATTTTTCAGGCGAAGACCATAGGGCCTAGGTGTGGAGTGGGCCTGATGGGCAGATTTATTAGCCGCTCGTTCTATAGCTGTCCTTCGTCGATGTCGTTACACTCTTCTATACGCGCGCGTACCCGCGCTCTCATGACTAAAACCCTTCTCCGTATCGTGGCTCTCCTCCTGGTTCCGTGTCTCACGGTGGATCCGGTGTTGGCCTCAGGCTTGGTCATGACACCACTCGGTCACTCTCGTGCACAGGTTCCCTTGGCAAGTTTCTTCCAACAACAAGCGCTAGCCATGCGACTTTTGACCTCCAGTCGACATCCCCCGCTGCTGCATCGCACTCCTTTCCTTGGACCTCTTTTTGCCAAATTTCTTTTGGCAGAGCCAGCCCAGGTGATCCTCGCCGCAGAACCGGCGAATGAGACCTCGGAGATTCCTGGGACGCGTCCATTGCCAATGAGTGTGCAGGTTTATGGAATACCTGCGTTCCATCGCGAGAAATCACCGCCGCCTCCGCATTGGCCTGAATACGGGGGATTGGATAGACGGACGCATCGAGCCATACGGCAGGTTGTGGAGCGCCTGGTGCCGCAGAAAGGACGCATTCTCGATCTGATGAGCGGACGACAGTCTATGTTGCTTCACCAGCCCGGGCGTGACGTGCATGGCGTGGGGCTCAATGCGGTAGAGCTTAAAGACAATCCAGTGCTTCAAACCTGGGAGGTGCAAAATATTAATTGGGATCCTGGTTTTGATCGCCGGCACGATGCTCGTTATGACGCCGTGGTCATTTCCTACGGACTTCCTTACGTACAGCACCCACTCGAATTATTGCGATCCGTCCAGAAAACGCTGAAACCTGATGCGCCGCTCATTGTGGTCATTTCTCCAGATTTATTCTCTGAAAAATACGCGGTCGAGTTATGGAAGAAGCCTGAGCCGTATGGATTTTCCTCGCGATTAGAGGTGATCAGCAGTTACCTGAACAACACGGGCGGCTTCGGCGCGG
>JANLWZ010000174.1:0-2699 GCA_031364865.1 Elusimicrobiota bacterium | reverse complement strand
TCTACAGGCATGACGTAAAACGCCGGCACGTGGGAAGCGGCGTACTTCAATAAGTACCTCGAAGCCAACGCGACGATCTCCGATTGGTCTGATTCTGACTGGGGCAACGGTGGTACCAACCGCAAGGGCCACATTGTGTGGCTCGGCTATGCGCTTCGGGACTACTTCTTGGTTCAGGGCAAGTACTGCATGACACGCCGCCTGAACCCGCTGATCAATACGACCGTTGCAGCGGCCGGCACCTATGCCGATGCAGCGACTCCAACCTACAGCGACATCAATCGCTTCCAGTTGGACTTCGTCCTAAGGTTCTAACGAAGTGTCGCTGTCATGCTGTTGTCATATTGCTGTCACCATGCCGTCACGACTAATAAGTATCCTTCAAGGAGGAAAATCATGAATAGATTACTAGCGAAAGCAATGCTGTTGGGTCTCGGGCTTTTGGGTTCGCAAACCGTTTTCGGAGCTAAGCCGATCACTGTTAAGGGTTCCGATACGATGGTGATTCTAGGTCAGAGGTGGGCCGAAGAATATATGAAAGCGAACCCAGGGATCATCATCCAGGTAACGGGGGGCGGGACCGGAACAGGAATCGCTGCTCTGATCAATGGGTCCACGAATATCGCTGAGGCATCCCGACCCATGAAACCTCAAGAAAAAGCGTCTGTTAAATCGCGGCATGGGAAAGATGTTGCAGAGATCCCAGTCGCCTTGGATGGACTTACCATCTACGTTCACCAGCAGAGCACGCTACAAAAGATTTCTTTGCCTCAAGCGAAGGCGATTTATACCGGCAAAATCACGGATTGGAAAGAACTTGGCGGCGCTCCCGGGCAGATCATCGCCTACGGCCGCGAAAATAATTCCGGAACCTACGCATTCTTTAAGGAGCATGTTTTGAACGGTGAAGACTTTGCTCCGGAAGTCTTGAGCTTGCCTGGAACCGCGGCCGTGATCAATGCTGTTTCGAAGGACAAGCACGCGATCGGATACGGCGGAATTGCCTACGCCAAAGGCGCAAAAGGTCTTCCGGTCTCTAAAGATGACCATAGCCCCGCCGTCAAGGACAACATGGAAAACGTGGCGTCTGGAAAATACCCTTTATCGCGTGAACTCTATTTTTATACGTCGGGACAGCCGGAAGGCGACCTCAAAACATTCATCGATTGGGTCCAAGGCCCCGAAGGGCAGGCCATTTGTCAACAAGTCGGCTATTATCCGCTGAAAAAAAACCGGAAATAAAACCACCACCTCGCTTCCGGCCAAGTTGGGCGGAACGGTTTGTGGAAGCGCTCATTTATTTGAGCGCTTTTGCGGCGATTGCCAGTTTATTTCTGATCTTCGTTTTTATTGGGAAAGAAGCGATCCCAATTTTTACCTCCGCCGAAGTTCATCAGGAAGTGGATTTGACCCGGCTGTTTCTGCCATTCAATGACCGCTTCTCCTGGCAGCCAGTTTCCACCATTGCCAAATATTCTTTGTATCCGCTGTTTGTAGGAATGCTGAAAGTAACGATAGTCGCTTTGCTTTTTGCTATTCCCCTGTCGTTAGGTGCGGCCCTTTTTACTTCCGAGTTTGCCCCGAATTGGCTGAAGGAAATCATCAAGCCCGTCATCGAGATTCTGGCGGGCATTCCATCGGTCGTGCTCGGTTTTTTTGCACTGATGGTGATGGCCGATTACGTGAAAGATTTATTTGGTTTCGTTTATCGACTGAATGCCGTCAACGCAGGCATTGCTCTGGGACTAGCCGTCATTCCGATCGTCTATACCGTAGCCGATGATGCGTTAAACGCGGTGCCGCGCAGTTACCGTGAGGCTTCCATCGCCATGGGCGCCAACAGTTGGCAGACTGCCTGGAAAGTGGTATTTCCGGCGGCGCTGCCCGGAATTCTGGCGGCCTGTATCCTGGGATTCGGACGTGCGATTGGCGAAACCATGATCGTGCTCATGTCTTCCGGAAATGCCCCCATCTACTCCTGGGCTTTTGATAAGCCTGTGCGAACGTTGTCCGCGACCATCGCGGCGGAACTAGGCGAAGTGGTGATAGGAAGTCCCCACTATCACGTCTTGTTCTTCATCGGAACGTGTCTGTTTCTCTTTACCTTTGTGTTGAATCTGTTCGGACATTGGTTTGTACAGAAGCTTCAAAAGAAAGTCCTGGGGATTCAATGAAGGGAAAATTCTTTATTGCTCTGACAGGCCTCTGCTGTGGGATCATCGTGGTGATGGTCGTCATTATTCTCGGGGATATCACCATTCAAAGTCTACCGACGCTGAGTTGGAAATTTCTATGGAGTGCTCCTGAGGATGGGATGACGGGCGGCGGAATATTTCCCGCGATCTTCGGAACATTTTTCTTGGTGCTATTGATGACCATCGCCGTTATTCCCTTGGGCGTAATGACAGCCATCTATTTGCACGAATACGCGCCAAAGCGTTCCAAGTTTGTTCATGGCGTGCGTCTGGCCATTCAAAACCTGGCTGGCGTGCCAGCCATCGTGTTTGGTTTGTTTGGTCTTGGATTTTTTATCGAGTTTCTGGGACGAGGTATTGATCGCGCCTTCTTCACCGGACAAGTGGTTTGGGGACAACCCGCTGTTATTTGGGCAGCGTTAACCCTTGCCCTCTTAACCTTGCCTACGGTCGTGGTGGCAACGGAAGAGGCACTGCGAGCGATCCCTAACGGACTTCGCGAAG
>JANLWZ010000165.1:0-1944 GCA_031364865.1 Elusimicrobiota bacterium | reverse complement strand
TGAAAATGCTTTCCGGAAGCGCTTCCTTCAGCAGTTTTCGCAGCGCTGGATCATCCTCGACCAATAAAATACGTGTTTTCATGTTTAACTCCCCCTCGTGTGCCCAAGTCTAGCGGCGACTGGTTGTATTGTCAATGCTTTTTAACATTTCGTTACTTCTGTAAACTCGGGCTATTTTAGGCCCGTGGGTGGGCCTTTTCATAGACTTTTTTGAGGTGCTCAGCGGAGACGTGAGTGTACACCTGGGTGGTGGCAAGGTTCTTGTGGCCCAGCATATCCTGGACCGCTTTCAGGTCACACCCCCGGTCCAGCAGGTGGGTGGCGAAGGAATGTCGGAAGGAATGGGGACTGATGCGCTGCTGGATAGCCGCTTTGGCCACCCAGCGGGCCACTATCATGCGCGCGCCCCGGTCCGAAAGCCGCGTCCCGCGCGGATTGATGAAAAGTGGTATGCCACGTCCCTGCTTCGGGGCGCGCGCCGAAAGGTAAGCATGCAGCCTCTTCTGCGCAGATTCTCCTACGGGAACCATACGCTCCCGGCTGCCTTTTCCAAAAACGCGCACCATCCCTCCCCAGAGATCGAGATCCTCGGCATTCAGCTGACACAATTCCTGGATTCTCAAGCCGGAAGAATAGAGGAGTTCGAGCAGCGCCGCATCGCGCTGGGCGGACAAGCCGGTGGCGGCTGCCGGCATGTCCAGTAGTTTCGCCATATCGACTTCAGCCAGGAATCTTGGCAGCCGCTGTTCCCGGCGCGGCATGGAAAGCCCGGCAAAAGGCGATTGCGTAGTCAGCTCTTCCTGTACCAGAAATTTATAGAAGGCGCGAAGGACGGCGATCGCGCGGTGAATCGTTGTGCGTCTCAGCTTTTTATCGTGCAACGACGCCAGATAGTCGCGGATGACGAGGCGATGTTTATGCTCAAGCGAAAGTCTGGGATACTTTTCGTGGATGAAGGTGATAAAGGAACCGAGATCGTGCTGATAGGCTCGTAAAGTGTGCGGCGAAACATTTCTCTCAGCCCGAAGATAAAGAAGAAACCTTTGGACGAGTTTTTCCACTCGCCAATTATATTCTTATTATTTCGTCACTAAATCGGCGGGAGCTTTTTTGAGGTTACGGCAGCGCGGGAAACCCGAACAGGTGAGGAAAGGTCCGCGCTTGCCCACGCGCAGTAGCATGGGCTTGCCGCATTTTTCGCACTTCTTGTCGGTCATCACGGGCGGCGGCCGCATCGTCATTTTGCCTTCCTTATCGACGGAATACGTGGTTTTGCACTCCGGGTAGCCGGAGCAGGCGAGGAATGGCCCGCGGCGTCCAAAACGTTTCACGAGAGGCTTGCCGCAGGTGTCGCAGTTCTTGTCGACCACTTCCGGAACGATCTTTTTGCCTTCAGAGTCGAGCGACATTTTATTTTTGCAGGCCGGGTAGGTTTTGCAGCTCATGTAGCGGCCGAACCGGCTTTCACGGATCAGCATCGGTGCACCGCACTTCTCACACATCTCGCCGGATTCTTTCGGCTCATACGGCTTGGTCGTGATATTTACTTTCGCCTTTTCCAGATCCCGCATGAAGGGCGTGTAGAAATCTTTGATGACGCTGGCCCAGGCCGTGCCGCCATGCGCGATTTCATCCAGATTCTCTTCCACGCGCGCGGTGAAACTCAGGTCCACGATCTCAGGGAAGTGTCCGATCAAAAGATCGGTGACGTGAATACCGAGATCGCTGGGATGCAGACGCCGGCTCTCGTCGCGTACATACCCGCGGCCAATGATGGTCTGAAGGATGGGCGCATACGTCGATGGACGGCCAATGCCGTGGCGTTCCAGCATCTTGATGAGGCTGGCTTCGTTAAATCTTGGAGGTGGTTCCGTTTTATGCGATTCCGAGAGCATGTCGACGAGATCCAGGGCGTCTTTTTCATTCAAGGCAGGAAGCTTCTGG
>JANLWZ010000150.1:0-25441 GCA_031364865.1 Elusimicrobiota bacterium | reverse complement strand
ATAAGAATACCGAGATAGGTGCCATACACGTTCGCGCCGATGGCTAGCAAAAGACCGATTGGAGCCAATCGCGGCTGATAAATTCCTGAAACGATGGGAGCGGAGGCGGCGCCGCCGATATTCGCCTGGCTGGCGGCCGCCAGGAAGAACATCGGTACTCGCCGAACGTAGCCATAGATTGCCAGGATCGCAGCGTGGATGATCACCCAGAGCAGCGCCATGACCATGAGGACAGGCGCGCTCAAAATTGATTGCAGCCGGGCCTTAGAGCCCATCGCGGCGAGCAGCAGATAAAGACAGAAGTATCCCCAGCGCGATGCCCCGTAGCGCTCGAGCTTCGCCGCAGGCGTCAGGGAAAGCAGAATGCCGATCGTCGTCACCATCAAGAAGGCCCACCCGGAAGCATTCAACGCACCGCCCCATGAGGGAAGCCGTCGTCCCAGCCAGAGGCATCCCGCCCCGATGAGCATGCTTCCTCCTATAAGAAAGACGGCATGCAGCAGGCTTGGCCCACTTACATCTTTCGGGACAGTGTTCGCGATCGCTTCCGATCTTGTCCCCAAGTTGTCGGCCAGGCGTTGGACGGCGTCATCAATGCGGGAGCGATCGGCTTTGACCCAGGTGTCCCACCTGTCCTGAAAGGGAGCGAGCGCAATCATAATGCCCATCCAGAGGTAGGTGACGATCGTGTCGACCACGATCATCGGCGCAAAGACGGATTCCGGCGTCTGCAAAGTTTCTTTGACCGCGAGCATGTTCGCGCTCCCGCCGGTCCAGCTCGCGGACAGCGCGCCGACACCTTTCCACGTCTCCGGCGGCAGCCAGCGCGCGAAAAGCGCATAACTGGCTACAGCGCCTAAGCCGATACCCAGCGATCCGATCCCTAATGCACCGAGCGCTGTGGGGCCCAGCCGCAGAATGCCGGGGAGATTAACGTTCAGCAATAAGAGGATCAAACAGCCCGAAAGCAGGTAGGTCGTGAGGAAGGTGTAGACGTCAGATTTTTCCGGCAGCACTCCAATCGTCGCGAGCAGCATCGGGAGAAAGTAGCACCAGAACGGCGTCGGCAGATAATGAAAGAGTTTAGGGAAAACCTTTTTACGGTCCAGCTCGAGAAGCAGAAGAACGACGCTCAACAGAACTGCGCTAAGAGCGATCGGATTCCGAATCATATGCCGATGCCGGAACGGATGCCGGTGACGGAAAGCCGGGGTCCGCGCATCTGAAATCCTCCACGGCAAGGTGGTTCCGCCAGAAGGTAGGCAGAGTCCAGGTCGACCCAATCGAAAGCACCTGTCCCGCAGGCGAGGTGGACGCTCGCGGCTAGCCCCATCTTCGACTCTTCCATGCAGCCGATGCCCAGCTTCTTTTTATAGCGCTGCGCCAGATGAATGATATCGAGCGCGCCGAGCAGCCCGCTCTTGGAGACCTTGATCATGATTCCGTCCGCTGCCTGGGCTTCAAAGACGCGTATCGCATCCGCTGGGCTCAGTACGGACTCATCGGCAAAGAGGGGGACGTGCGTTCTTTGCCGGAGCGCGCGCATGCCGGGCAGATCGTGCTTGGGGAGAGGCTGTTCAAAAAAAGCGATCACGATGCCGGTGTGCTTCAGGCGATGTAGAAAATCTGTCGCGTGCGAGAGGCGAAAGCCCTGATTGCCGTCTGCCACAAGCTGCGCTTTCGGTGCCGCTTTCTGAACGGCTGCCAGGCGTTCAATGTCGCGTTCCGGAGAAACGCCGGAGAGCTTGACCTTGAGTTTGCGGAAACCCTTTTTGACGGCCTCTTTGGCGCGCCGATGCATGACATCAGGATCGCCGACCGAAAGCGTCAGATCCGTCTCAATACTGCTCGTCTTGCCGCCAAAAAATTTAGAAAGCGGCTGCTTCTGGCAGCGCGTATAAGCATCCAGGATCGCGCATTCCACGCTCGCGGCCGCCGTTGGATGAACAGATTCTACGCGCCAGGCCATGCTGATGAGATCGCGATAATCCTCGATCGAACGCCCGCGTAAATCCGCGGCAATATGCTGGATCGCGCGCATCATGTTGTCTTGCGATTCTTTGGGCATGGCGATGGAAGAAGATGCCTCGGCTAGCCCGACCGTTCCGTCTTCCAGGGTGAGTTTCAGCTGTACATTGTGCGTTTCGGTTTTTTTGCCGGCGGCGGTGACGAAGGGGAGTTTCAGTTTGAAGGAGACAGGCACCGCCTTCAAAGACTGAATCTTTTTCACTGGAACTCCTTTCGAAACCTAGCGTGCATAAGAAAAGCCCGGATTGATGCCGGATTCAAGGCGCGACGACGATGGCGTACCAAAACGGTACGCTGAGGAGGAGCAACGCAGAAGACGGCCCAAGACGGGCTTTCCCTTCGGGCGAGGGCACTTTTGGCCAGCTACGTCGTCGCTCGTCGCTTGCGGACCCTTTAGGTACGCGGCACTCCTCGCTCCTAGTATCTGTCTCAAAATTGCCCTCGTCTTATGCACGCTAGGTTTCGAAATGAGTTCAATCGCGGAAAGTCCCGAAATAGAGGACACGGTCGCCAACGACCGAGCCGTTATGGGTTTTGGAGAGGGAAGTGCCGTATTTCTTTTCAAACGAAATTTTGCGGACGCTCATGCCGGTTTGCGGAGCTTCGATAATCGCACCGTTCCCAGCAAACATCGTGACATGAGTGATCTTCACAGGCTCGCCTGGTTTACCCGAGAAGATAAGGTCGCCGGGTTTCATCTCATTGGGCTGCAGGGCACGCGCCTTCATCCATTGTTCATGCGAATCGCGAGGAATGACCCGACGGCTATTCCGATAGGACAGGTGCGTCAGGCCGGAGCAATCGATACCCTCTTTCGTCAAGCCTCCCCAGAGATACGGAGTGCCCCGTAGGCTTGCGGCGAATTTCACGGGGTCTTTCACATCGTCTGTATTCTTAGCGGGGATGCTAGGCCGCTGAAGTACAGAGAAATGAATCCAGCCCGGATAGCCTTCCCATTTGTTGTTATGGGTATATTCGGGCTGTTCGATCGCTTCGATCTTGATCCATTCGCCACTCGTTTCTTTGATGAGAACTTTTTCACCTTGAAGGAGCTGCGTTTCGCGATCGCCGTCCATCAGCATGTCGGGGTCTGTGACGGTTTTGCTCCAGACGTTGGCGTAGGGGACCTGAATAATCGCTTCTGTGGGTGTTGTCTCGGCGTGGACGGCTGTCCCAAAGAGGAGAAGAACGAGGAGGGCTTGCACGATCAAGGTATATCAGTCCTGCCCAAGGGCGTCAATAACAAAGCCCCGGGCTATCGCCCGGGGCTTTGGGTACGGATGGAAAATCTCTCTCTAGTTAGTGAGGGAGAAGTTTTTCGACGTGCAGGAAATGCTTAAGTAGATCAAGCATTCCGATGATGGTGGCTCCTAAGAGGCAGAACCAACCCATGATGGGGGCCAGCATGCTCACCATTCCTATTAAGGAATGGATAATGACTGGACCACCGAGTTCGAGGCCCGATGCGGCCGTCAAGAGGAAGAACATACCGCCCATCCCTACGATGTCATAGGGGAGCTTCTTCACATTGTGGCCTACATACTTGGCGACGAACTGCACGCCTAAACAAGCTACGGCTAGAAGTATAAGATGCATCTTCCCTCACCTCCTTCATCGTGCTCACAACGCCCTGGAGACGGTACCCGTCCTTGCTGCGCTGAGTGAAGCGTGAATCTGAGGTCACTATAACTCTAGCCCCAATTGGGGGTGACTTCAATGGAAATTAACAATTTAGTCTAGAAATAGAGGTGTTTTATTCGGAAGGCAAGTCGTTGAGGGCCGCGTTCAGCTTCTTGGTGAGTTCGGGGTAGTTCCGGCTGACTTCCCAGACGTCCCCCAGGCGTGACCGACCCTCTTTTCGGGCTTCTGGCGTGTTTCCCTGCTTCTTAGCGCTTTCCTGTATATAGGCGATGCTGGCTTCGACATAGACAGTGGCTGCCTGGCGTCGTTCTAACCTCAGTTTTTGGCTTTTCTTGGACTTTTTTCGGGGAAGGTAGACTCCCATGAGTTCATCATAGGCCTGCAGAGCAACATCCGAGGCCGCCTCAGACTTCCCATTTTTCCATAGGTCCTGTGCGATGGCCAGTTGCTCCAAGCCCTGTTCATGCGCCTTTTTTTCCGGGAGCATGCTGATCGGCGTGATCGTCACGGTGGAAATGTAGCTGCCCTCGGGGATGATGCCGTGTTCTTCCGATTCCAGCGCGGAGGTCGTATCCTCAGGCTCGATCTCAGCTTCTGGCGCTGTGATCTGCGTTTCCGCAAGAGCGAAACTAACGCATAAAAGCAGAATGAAAGGACGGAGGAGTCGCATAAGCCCGCCTATTATAGCGGTTGGGAAACGGGGTATAATCCGTCCTCCAATGAAGCGCACGATTTATTGCGGTAATTTGCGAAAAAACCATGTCGGCCAGACCGCCACCGTTTGCGGCTGGGTTCATAGCCGGCGTGACCATGGCGGCGTCATTTTTTGCGATATCCGCGATCGCTCGGGCCTGGTCCAGGTCGTCTTCCGTCCGGAAAATAATGAGCTCTTTGAGAAAGCCCAGAAGCTCGGGAATGAATTTGTCGTTCAGGCCCGTGCCAAAGTCATGGACCGTCCCGCCGGCACGCGCAACGCAAACATCTCGACAGGAGATGTAGAGCTCGAAGCCATCGATCTCGAGGTGCTCAACACGTCCAAGCCGCCGCCTTTTGAGATCTCCGACTATTCCGAAGCGGGAGAAGAAGTACGGCTGCGTTACCGCTATCTGGACCTTCGCCGCCCGCCGATTCAGAAAAACATTATCCGGCGTCATCAGGTGGCGCAGGCCATCCGCAACCACCTTTCTAAGGAAGGATTTATCGAGATTGAGACGCCCTTCCTGACGAAGTCAACACCCGAAGGGGCCCGCGACTTCCTCGTTCCTTCCCGCATGACCGAAAAAAGCTTTTACGCTCTGCCTCAGAGCCCGCAACTCTTCAAGCAGATCCTCATGGTCGGTGGCTACGATAAATATTTCCAGATCGTGCGCTGTTTCAGAGACGAGGATCTGCGCGCCGACCGGCAGCCGGAGTTTACGCAAGTGGATCTCGAGATGTCCTTTGTGGACGAAGAAGACGTCCAGAAAGTCATCGAAGAATTCGTTAGCGAAGCGTTCCAGGCTGCGACGGGCCAGGCTTTTCCGGGACCCGTGCCGCATATGACCTACGACGAAGCCATGAACCGCTATGGGTCAGACGCTCCGGATGTCCGCTACGGCATGGAGCTCACCGATTTTTCCGAGGTCGCCAAATCCTGCGGTTTTCAGGTGTTTGCCAAGACGATTGAAGGCGGCGGCACCGTGCGGGGCATCACGGTTCCTAAGGGAGCCACCTTTTCCCGCAAAGAGACCGATGATCACACCCAGTGGGCCAACACCGTAGGCGCGAAGGGTCTCGCCTGGATGAAGTGGACCGGGCCCACCGCGGAATCTCCCATTGCCAAATTTTTTAAACCCGAAGAACTCACAGCAATTCGCGAAAAAGCCAAAGCTCAGGAGGGGGATATCACTTTCTTCGTGGCCGATAAGCCCTCGGTAGTATTCAAAGTCTTGGGCCTCTTGCGGAAAAGACTCGCGGAAAGCCAGAAGCTGATTCCACAAGGTCAGTGGAAGTTTCTCTGGGTGGAAAAATTTCCATCCTTCGATTGGGATGAAGAAGCCAAACGTTGGAAGGCGGTTCACCATCCCTTCACCGCTCCCCGTTCAGAGGATTGGGCAGCCGTGCGTGAGGGAAAAGATCTCGGAAGCGT
The DNA here is from genome assembly GCA_031364865.1 of Elusimicrobiota bacterium. Taxonomy (GTDB): domain Bacteria; phylum Elusimicrobiota; class Elusimicrobia; order 2-01-FULL-59-12; family 2-01-FULL-59-12; genus JANLWZ01. The sequence goes on along the minus strand of JANLWZ010000150.1, from coordinate 19,644 downwards.
CCGTGCAAGAGCGTACGACCTGGTCTTGAATGGCACTGAAATCGGCGGCGGCAGCATCCGTATCCACCGTATGGAAGATCAGGCGCTCATTTTCAAGCTGCTTCAGATCCCAGATGAGACGGCCAAGCTGCAGTTCGGTTTTCTCCTCGAAGCGCTCGAATTCGGCGCGCCTCCGCATGGCGGCTTTGCCCTCGGTCTGGACCGCTTTGTGGCCCTGCTTTCCGGTGAAACCTCGATCCGGGACGTCATCGCTTTCCCCAAGACTCAAAAAGGCCAGGACGTCATGTCCGGGGCTCCCTCTCCAGTTTCCCCTTTACAATTGAGAGAACTTGGCATTAAACTGAACTGATGGTTACTAAGAAAGTCCACCTCAAGGGGGCCGAAGAAGCCTTAAGGCTCTTTGGTCAAAACGACCACAACCTTAGATCCCTTGAGCAAAACTACGGCGTTCAAATCTTTGGCAGAGGCGACATCCTCTCCATCCGCGGCTCCCCAGGCAAAGTCGATAAGGCGTTGGTCGCGATCGATGAGATGCGCGAACAAATCCGGGAGAATTCCAGCGGCGACAGCTCGGCGGTCATCAATGGCGCGGCTTCCACCGGTTCCGCTTACATGAGCAATCTCGGGAAAGCGGTCAGGCCGCGTACAGCCATGCAGAAAGAATATGTGCGCGCGATCGACCAAAACGATATGGTGATCGCGATTGGCCCTGCCGGCACCGGCAAAACCTTTCTGGCCGTCGCTTGCGCGCTCGCCGCTCTGCGCGACGGCCGCGTCACCAAAATCATTTTGACCCGACCCGTCGTGGAAGCCGGCGAGAAGCTCGGTTTTCTACCCGGCGATTTTTATGAGAAGGTGAACCCGTACTTGAGACCGCTTTATGACGCGTTTCACACCATGCTCGGTCCGGACAAGTTCCGGCTCTACCGTGACGAAGAGACCATTGAGATCGCGCCGCTCGCCTACATGCGCGGCCGCACGTTGGAGAATGCTTTTATCATTCTCGACGAAGGTCAGAACGCTACAGCGGAGCAGATGAAGATGCTTCTGACGCGTATGGGCGAACATTCGAAGATCGTCGTCAACGGAGACGTCACGCAAATCGATTTAAATCCGAAGAGAACCTCTGGACTGATCAAACTGCCGGACATCCTCAAAGGCGTGCCGGGACTCGAATTCATTTACTTCACCGCCGAAGACGTTGTGCGGCACCCTCTCGTCAAACAAATTCTCGTGGCCTACGATGCCTGGGAGAAGCAGCAGCAACCGCAGCAGGACCGACCCTAGGACCTCGAACTCTCTATGTACAAATGGTGGTTGACTACAGTGAAGCGCTATCTCCAGTCGATGCTCGACTGGGTGAGCCGCGCTCAGGATAAAAGTCCGCGGCAGCAAGCCTCTTCGCTCCTGGCGAGAAACGTCCACGTCCCCACGCCCATCGTGACGGTAGGTTCGTCGCTTGTCCTCTTTGCGCTGCTGCTGCCTCAGATCGATGTCACGCTGCCCAGGGTTCTCGCCCTCGCAGGGCTCATCGCGGTGCTCACCCTTTTCTTTGTCATTTACATCCGACTCGATCTGCCGCAGTTCGTTCACGATGATGAGGCCGTCTTCCTCATCGGTCTTTGCATGGTTCTGGGCGTCGGACTCATTGAGATCAGCCAGAAGATCCCGCGCTTCTCCCAATACGCTGTTCCGATTGGCGGCATCACGATGCTCGTGACACTGCTCCTGCATGTACGACTCGCGTTCCTCGTAGGCGTCATGCTTTCTATTTTTTGCGGCGTGCTTTATAACCTCTCCTTCAATGCAATGTTCGTCGCGTTTTTCTCCAGCATGACAGCGATGCTCGCGGCGCAAAGTGTCCGTCACAGGTCCGATATCCTGCGCGCCGGATTCCACATCGTCTGGGTCACCTGCCTTTGTATTTATGGCTTAAGTCTCTTTCATGGCTGGGGCAAAACGCTCACGATCCATCGCTTCGGCTGGGCGGGAGCCAACGCCGGACTCTGTATCATTCTTACGCTCGCGCTGCTCCCTCTCCTCGAATCTTTCTTTTCCCGCGTTACGCCGATTACGCTCCTGGAAGTAGGGGATTTCAACCGTCCGCTTCTGCGTCGTCTCATGATAGAAGCGCCCGGAACCTATCACCACACGCTTCTCGTCGCGGCTTTAGCCGAGCAGGCGGCCGAAGCGATCGGCGCCAACTCCCTTCTTTGCCGCGTGGGCATGTACTACCACGATGTCGGCAAGCTCGAGCATGCCGACTATTTCATTGAAAACCAGACGATGCGGCGGAGCACGCGCGACAAAGCCGAACTGCACGATAAGTTGAATCCTTCGATCTCCAGCCTCGTCATCCTTTCGCACGTGAAAGATGGTGTCGCTCTGGCCAGAACGTATGGCGTGCCGGAAGAAGTCATCAAGTTCATCCCGGAACACCACGGCACGAGTCTCATCAAATATTTCTACATGCAGGCGCTCGAACAGAGCGATGAGGAGGCACCGCCGCCGGACGTCTATCGTTATCCCGGGCCGAGACCGCGTTCGCGCGAAACCGTCATCGGCATGCTCGCGGACTCCGTCGAAGCCGCCAGCCGTGCGATGGAAGAACCCACCTACGAACGGCTGAAGACGCTGGTGGAAAAAATCGTCAACGCGAAATTTATGGACAACCAGTTCGATCAGGCACCGATCACGCTGAGCGATCTGCGTAAGATCATCGACAGTTTCACATCCTCGCTCTCCGCCATCTACCACGTACGCATTGAGTATCCCGAAATGCCGGAAGCCGAATCTCCTTCGTCACCCCTTGGCCAGCGTCACTCTCCTTAAATCCACCCGCGTACCTTCCGGCGCCGTGAATCCTCGTGATTACGAGCAGCTCGTGACCTATGTGCTCGAGCGGGAGAACGTACGGGGACTGTCCGAAATATCGGTCGACATTACCGGGCACAAGCGTATCCAGGTGCTCAACCGCCGTTTTCGCGGCGTCGACCGCACGACCGACGTCATTTCCTTCCGCAACGCAGCGCCGCCGCATCTACAGGGCGATCTCGCGATCAATGTGCATCAGGCGGCGATACAAGCCAGAAAGATGCGTCACACGCTCCGGCGCGAAATGCGGCTTCTGCTGATCCACGGTATCCTTCATCTCCTGGGCTATACCGATTATGAGCCGCGTCCCCGGCGAAAGATGTTTAAACGCCAGAATGCTATTCTCAGACTCTGGGAAAAGAAGCATCCATGATTCCTCACGGTTACGAGATCGCTGTCATCCTTGCCATGCTTGCGCTCAATGCGTTCCTGGCCGCCTTTGAAATGGCTCTGGCCTCTATTTCGAAGGGTCGGCTTCAGGTCCTTGCTAATCACAAACGAAATGGCGCTGCCTCCGCGCTCTATATGAAGGAACGCTTTGAGGCGACCCTTGCCGTCATTCAGGTCGGTATTACGGTAGCGGGAGCCGTGGCTGCCGCCACGGGCGGCGCTGGAGTTCAGGAAGCCTTAACGCCAATGCTCAAAGACGTCTGGGGTCTGTCACACGGCGCTGCACGGGCGATTGCGGTACTCGTTATTGTCGTTCCCTTGAGCGGGTTTACCATCATTTTTGGAGAGCTCGTACCGAAAGTGTTTGCCGTGGAGAACAAAGAGTGGGTCTGCCTGGGGCTGGCGCCTTTTATGCGCGTGTTCTCTATACTTCTGTGGCCCATCGCTTTTCTCTTTGAGAGCAGTGTGAAAGGGTTCCTGAAATGGGAAAGAAAAATATTTAAGGGCAAAACACGCGAGTCCGGTGATACGCACGGGCTGCATGAGCTGGAAGCGGCCGCGTTCCTTGCGCGTTCGCAGCACTTGATGGGCGCGCACCAGGAAAAGATCGTGCTGGCCGCGTCTCAGCTTTCACGCCGCCCGATCCGAGACATTGTTCTCCCGGCCTCGGAAATTTCGACCGTTCCCGCAACGCTGAGCCTGTCGGAAGGACTCCTGAAGGCCCACATGGATCTGCATACGCGTTTTCCGATCGCCGAAGTTGAAAATGATCCGCAGACGATCGAAGGCTACATCACGTTCAAAGACCTTGTGAGCGCTCTCAAGATGCATGCGGCGACACCCACGGTGAAGGGCATCGCTCGCCCGATCAAACGTCTTCAGGGCGATACAACGATTTCTCTGGTGCTCGAGCAGATGATGCGGGAGAAATTGCACATCGCGCTGGTCGTGGATAACAAAGACAAAGTGCTGGGACTCGTCACGCTGGAAGACATCATGGAAGAGCTCGTGGGGGACATTGAGTCGGAGGAAGATTCGTTGCCGATCCACACGCACCCGACCTCCGGAGGCTGGATCATGGGAGGCGGAGTACCTATCTCCGCCGTGGCTTCACGCCTGGGCGTGGCGTGGTCCCCCAGCTTCTCCGGTCCTGTCAATCTCAGGCTTGCCGACTGGTGTGTGCAGGTCCTCGGCCGCCCTCTGGAAAAAGGAGAAACCGTCCGCGCCGAAGGCCTTCAGATTTCCGTCCGCAAGCTCCGTCGCCACAAACTCGCCGAAGCCTTCATCAGTAAGATCGCCACTGCCTGAGCTCCCCCGCCGCAAACTTCGTTTTGTATATTACAGGCCTCCATGATTCACAACGTCCACGCCATTGTATTGTGGTCCCGACGAAGCCGCGAGGCGGATAAAATCGTCGGGCTTTTTACTCGCGAGATGGGCCGCGTGACGGCCAAGGCAGCGAGTGCCGCTCGCTCCACTGCCAAATTCCCTGCACTCACTGAGCCTTTTGTGGAAAGCGACATTGCTCTTTATCTTGTCCCTGGCCGGGGATGGGGAAAAATTACGGGTGGTCGCATGGTGGACAGCTACCCCGCCTTAAGAACGGACGTGGCGCGTGCCACGGCGGCGTCCTGGGTGTGTGAAGTGATGAATCGTCTCACGCCGGAAGAGCAGCCGAGCCCTGAAAAATTTGAGCTTTTAAAAGAGACGCTTCAGGCGATGACCCATGCACCACATTTGAGTGTTTTGCGGCTGGCCTTTGCCATTCGCTTTCTTTCCGTGGTGGGGTTGGGCATGGATAACCGTGAGCCCTGGATGGAACTAGAACATTCCCATCCTGAATGGGCGGAAGCGCTCAAAAGTGCGCCGCTGGCCTTGCTCGCCAATGAAAATTGGAAGAATCCATCGCTGACTGCGGTTGAACATCTGGCGGGCGCTACCGTGACGGATAATCTGAATCGGCCGCTGCACGTGAATCGTTTTAGACAATTGGCGGGCGTAGAGATATGACATTCCAAGAGATCATTTTGACGCTGCACAAATACTGGGCAAAGCAAGGCTGCCTGCTCTGGCAGCCGTACGATATCGAAAAAGGTGCCGGCACGTTTAACCCCGCTACCTTTTTGGAATGTCTTACCCCCAAGCCTTGGAAGGTCGCCTACGTAGAGCCGAGCCGCCGTCCGACGGACGGACGCTACGGGGATAATCCCAATCGACTCCAGCACTATTACCAATATCAGGTGGTCATGAAGCCGGCGCCGACCAATGTTCAGGCGCTCTATCTTGCCTCGCTGCGCGCCATCGGCATCGATCCAAAACAACATGACATTCGCTTTGTCGAAGACGACTGGGAATCTCCAACGCTGGGTGCCTGGGGACTCGGCTGGGAAGTCTGGCTGGACGGCATGGAGATCACGCAGTTCACCTATTTCCAGGAAATCGGCGGCGTGAAGCTCGACCCCATCTCGGTCGAGCTCACCTATGGCCTGGAGCGCCTCGCGATGTATTCCCAGAAGAAGAGCAACGTTTACGACGTCCTTTGGACGACCAAGACGACGTATGGGGAGATGCATCTCGAAGATGAAAAACAGTTTTCGAAGTACAACTTTGAGGTCGCCGACGTCGATCTCCTGCGCCAGAGCTTTACCAATTATGAAACTGAAGCCAAGCGTCTCCTGGCGGCGCGTCTGGTGAAACCTGCCTACGAGCACGTGATGAAATGCTCGCATACCTTCAATTTGCTTGACGCGCGAGGAGCGATCTCCGTCTCCGAGCGCGTGACCTTTATCGCGCGTGTGCGCGCGCTTGCCTGTGCCGTCGCCCAGGCCTATGTGGGCAAAGGCGAAGAGCAAAAAGTCGGCAGCCCAGCATGAAAGCCGGACTTCTTGAGATTGGCTCCGAGGAACTTCCTGCCTCCTTTATAAATCCCGCTTTGCAGCAGCTCTCCCGGCTGGCAGAAGAATCACTGAAGGCGAGCGGCATGAAGTATGCGAGCCTTCAAGTGTACGGTACGCCTCGTCGGCTCGCCATCGTGATTCAGGGCCTGGCGGATCGCTCTCCAGATCAAGAGAAGATTGTTTCTGGCCCACCCCTTCACGTGGCGAAAGATGCCCAGGGACAGTGGACGCCTGCCGCTCTCGGCTTCGCGCGTAAGCAGGGCATCAAACCTTCTGATCTGGCGATTGAAAACGGCAAACTGAGCGCGACGCTTCATATCAAGGGTGTCGCGACGCGACATCTGCTGGCCGCTCTCTATCCGCAGTGGATCTCCAAGCTCGAATTTCCTAAATCGATGATCTGGGAAGAGACGCATTTTCGTTACCCTCGGCCGATCCGTTGGATCTGCGCCCTCTACAACGGCGAGCTAGTGTCGTTTTCTCTCGCTGGTGTGCGTTCAGCGAAATGGTCTTTAGGGCTTGGCCCCTGGGCGCCAAAGAAAGTCGCGATACCTCTGGCCAGCAAATATTTAATGTCTCTCAAAAATCAGTGCGTGCTGGTGGAGCCTGAGGCCCGCAAAGAATCCATCCAAAGATTGGCCGATCTCGCGGTGAAGCGCATCCACGGGAAAGTCCACATGTCGGAGGCACTGCTTGAACAAGTCTCGCAGCTCGTGGAACATCCGGTGGCCATCCTGGGGAACTTTGATCCCGACTATTTGAACCTTCCAAAAGAAGTCCTCGTGACCTGTCTCGAACACCATCAGAAGTATTTTCCGGTGGAAGAAGCTTCTGGCGGAAAACTTTTGCCGCACTTCGTCGGCATCCGCAATGGGATGTCCGTGCATCAGGACATCGTCCGCGAAGGCTACGAGCGTGTCCTTGCGGCAAGGCTCGCCGATGCCCGTTTCTTTTACGACCATGACCGCCGCAAACCGTTATCCTCGCGAGTGGATGAGCTCAAAGGTGTGACCTTTCAGCAGAAGCTCGGGCATCTCTTTGATAAGAAGGAGCGCGTAAAAAAAATCATGGATACCTGCGCGGCAGAAGGAGGAGATGTCGGTGATCTTTCCAAAGCCCGGCGCGCAGCGGACCTCTGCAAAGCGGATCTCGTCACGGATATGGTGCGCGAATTTCCTGAACTTCAGGGCATCGTCGCGCGGCTCTATGCCGAGGCCGATGGTGAAGACGACGTGGTCTCGCGAGCACTCGAGGACCACTACAAACCGATCACGCTCACCGGCAAATTGCCTTCTTCTCCGACAGCGTTACTCGTGTCGCTGGCGGATAAGCTCGATACTCTCGCCGGCGATTTTTCAGTGGGACTCATTCCTTCAGGATCTGCCGACCCCTACGGGTTACGGCGTGCCGCGGTCGGCGTCATCAGAATTTTGGAAGCATCCAAATGGCCTTGGCGCCTGGAGTGGCTGATCGATCAGGCCGTGGAGGCTCAACCTTCCCACGTGCAGAACGCGTCAGCCGAAACAAAGCATAAGCTGAAAGTTTTTATGCTGCAGCGTTTCGCGGCTCTGCTGGAAGAGCGGGACTTTAAGCCGGACGAAGTAGAAGCGGTCCTGGCTGCAGGCATTGGACTTGTGCCGGAAGCGGTGGCCAGGCTGGACGCGCTGCATCAGCTGCGCAAGAAAAAAGAATTTGAGCCGTTAGCCGTGGCCTTTAAACGGGGCATGAACATTGTCCGACAGGCGGCCAAGGGTGGCGGGGCCGGCGATACCGCGCCAGTTCAGTCTGATCTACTACGAGAGCCCTGCGAACAGGTTCTACACAAAGCGATGGAATCGGCCGGCGAAGAAGTGTCGAAGCATCTGGCTCAGCAGGCTTATCGCCAGGCTCTGGAATCTATGGTTCCTCTGCGCGATCCGCTCGATGGATTTTTCAGCGGCGTCATGGTCATGGCCGAAGATCCTGCGCTGCGCGCCAATCGCCTCGCCCTCATGAAGCGCCTCGTCAGTATGTTCAGCCAGATCGCCGACTTCTCCAAACTGCAGCAATGAAAGATCTCTGGCTGATCCTGGCCAACCTGGCCATTCCCGTATGCTCAGGCATTACGTTCTTTGGACTGGCCCGCTATTCCTCGCATGTAGCACCGATGCGCCTCCTGGTCACGGGAGAGAAGACGTACAAAGGAGCTTCCTGGGGATTCGCTTTCTTCGGCGCCTATTTGATCACGCGTCCGCTGCAGATCCTGCTCGGCCCGCATCCCATGCCGCTCGTCATCAATTGCGTCCGGGAGTTCTGCATGATGGCGCTTTTCGCTCCAGCGGTCTTTGTCGCGATGATGAGCCTTTGCTTCGGCTCTGATCGCATTCCCCGCAAGTTCGTCATGGGAATCTTTACGCTCGGTTTTGTCCTGGGAGGAGTGTTCGTCTTCTTAAATGCCCGCGCCATGGGAGAAGCGGTTGAAATCTTTCGCCTGGGAAATTATCCGGCGTATGACGGCGTCTGGTTTGCCGCTCACGATCTGCATTCCGAGGCGCTCATGAATATTCTCTTTGTCCTGCGCTTTATCGATCCGCTCTTCCTGCTGCTCCTGGCGGGCGTGATCGTTTACCGGCATGCCCGGCACTATCCGGAAGAAAAGCACGAAGTTTACGACAACATGCAGAAGAAGCTCTATTTCCTGGCCGCCGCCGTTTTCGCTTTCCCCGTGTCCATGCTCATTACCGGGATGCTCGCCCAATTCTTCGATATACCCAATCAGTGGTGGATTTACTATTTGGGAGCGCTCGTCTCCGGTCTTTTGGAAGCCGTCAGCCTCAGTTTGCCTCTCCGTAAAGACGTTCAAGTCAGCGAACATTCGAAGTAACGGCAGAAAAGCCACCACTGCAGAAAAGCCATCAAGGCGGAAAAGCCGCCACGGCGGCCAAAATTCCTTCTTGCCGATGTGATGGCTTTTCCGATGTGGTGGCATGTTTTCCGCCGTGATGGTTTTTCCGCTGTAACGAATCCTCAGTTTGTATCGAAAAAACCATTGCATTTAATCGCCAGCCCGCTAGACTAAACCCTGTATGAGGGTTATCTCCGTTCGAAACGTATCCCGGAATACGGATTTGGGACAAAGCGTCCGTGTGGCTGCCTCCCTTCTGGAGCGCGCCTTGGGACTGCTGGCTACGCCTTCTCTGGGGGTCGGAGAAGGAATGTATCTCGCGCCCTGCAGGTCGATCCATACGCTTTTTATGCGCTACCCGATTGATGTGCTCTTTCTCGACGAGAAAGGCACCGTCTTGAGCAGCAAAACCTATAAGCCGTGGCGCATGTCCGTTTGGGTCAGTAAAAGCGCCGGTGTGCTTGAACTTTCGGAAGGCAGTCTCGCGAGATCCGGAACCTGTGTAGGCGACCGCGTTGAAATGAAGGATGTGAACTGACATGCCAGCGTCTGCTCCCAAAGGCTCGTCCAACCCCAAAAACGTCATCGAAATACTCTTAAGCCGGAAGCTGGCGACGGAAAGTCAGCTGCAGCCCGCGGTGGATGAGGCGCGCAAAGGCGAAAAGCCCCTTCAGCAAATTGTCGTTGATAGAAAAATTCTCGATAAGACCGTCGTCCTTAAAGCGCTCTCTGAAGAATGGCGCATCAAGGCGGTCAATCTCACCGATATCGAAGTCGACCTGGATGTCGTGAAAGTCATTCCCGAAGCGACCGCGCGCCGGCACAAAGCGACGCCCTTCGCAAAAGAAGAAAACGTTCTCTTCGTGGCGATGGTCGATCCCCGCGACTTCTTCGCGGTCGAGGACATCCAGCTGCGGACTGGATTTGAAGTCCAGCCGTATCTCGCGCTCCCCGGGGATATTTCTACTCTGCTCGACAAATCGTATGGGGTGTCCACCTCGCAGGCGGCGGCGGATGTCAGCGTGGAAGACATCATCAAAGGGGTCTCCGCAGGCGCCAGTGAGAATGCCGGCGACGAGCTCACCGTTGGCGGCATCGATGAAATTTCGGATGTCGCGGAAGTTTCCGCGGATGCTCCGGAAGTCGAAAAACTCGTGAACGCGATCATCCTGGGTGCCCTCCAGCAGAAAGCCTCCGATATTCATATTGAACCTTTTGAAAAGAAGCTCGTTCTGCGGTACCGTATCGACGGCACTTTACGCGAAGCGCCCTTTGCGCTGCCTTACCCCTATCGCAACGCGCTCATGGCCAAGATTAAAATCATGACGAACCAGATGGATATCACCGAGCGCCGCAAACCGCAGGACGGACGTATTCAGGTGACGGCCAAAGGTAATCCCGTCGAATTCCGTGTGAACATGGTGCCCACCGTTTTTGGCGAAGCCTGCTGTATGCGTGTGCTCGATCGAAGTTCCATCCAGGTGGAGATGGTGAAGATGGGCTTTTTGCCCGATACGCTTGCCCGTTTCAAAGAAATTCTGCAGCGGCCGTATGGCCTGATCCTCGTCTGCGGCCCGACAGGTTCAGGGAAGTCTACGACCCTTTACGCCGCACTCAACTCCATTAATACTCCGGACATGAAAATCCTCACCGCAGAGAATCCTGTCGAATACAACCTTCCTGGCATTGTGCAGGTGAACGTCAATCAGGAAATCGGTTTCGATTTTTCCACCGCCCTGCGCGCCTTTTTGCGCCAGGACCCGGACGTCGTCATGGTCGGAGAAATACGTGACAAAGAAACCGCACAGATCGCCATGGAAGCTGCCATGACCGGTCACCTTGTGTTTTCCACGATTCACACCAACGACGCTCCCAGCGCCATCGCCCGCCTGCATGAAATGGGCGTACCGAATTTCCTCGTCGCCTCCGCGATTGAGTGCGTGCTTGCCCAGCGGCTTGTACGGCGAATCTGTAAGGATTGTAAAGAGCCGATGCAGGCAACCCCTGAAATGTTGAAAGTCTTTGAAGAAAACAAAATTGATACATCTAAGGCCACCTTCTTTAAAGGAAAAGGCTGTGGGACATGCAATTTGTCGGGCTATAAAGGAAGAGCGGCTCTCCATGAACTTCTCATCGTCAATAATGAGATGCGCGCCCTGTGTCTCACCGAAGTAGCGGCTGGCCCTCTCCGCGTTGTTGGTGTGAAGAATGGGATGCGCGTTTTATTCCTCGACGGCCTCGTCAAAGTCACTATGGGCGTTACCACCCTTGAGGAGGTCTTCTCCGTTGCCACCCAAGCAGAGTAATCCTTCCATGGAGACCGCGCTTATCACTTGCCATCACTGCAAGAAAGACCTCGCGGCGAATGCCCGCTTCTGCCATTTCTGCGGTGCTCCTTCCGGCGCAGAAGGATGGTTGGCTTCCAGCGATGAAAACTTTGTCCGTGAGCTCTTTAATCTTGCCCGCGGTCTCGCCTCGACGCTGGATGTGGATGCGCTTCTCAAGCGCATCGGGCAATCCGCCGAGCAGATGTTCTTGTGTGAAGCTTCCGCCATCATGCTTCTGGACGAAGATCAGCAGCACCTTTTCTTCAAAGTCGCTACGGGAGAGAAGGGCGGTATGGTCACCAAATTTCGGATCAAGCTGGGTGAAGGGATGGCAGGCTGGGTTGCACAAAACCGGGAGCCCGTGCTGGTGAACGACGTCACCAAAGATCCGCGCTTTACCGGCCAGCACGACAAGTCTTCCGGTTTTAAAACACGCTCCCTTCTCTGTGTCCCGATGATGGCCGGGGGAGATCTTGTGGGCGTACTGGAAGTCCTGAACAAAAGAGTCTCCGAAGGCTTTACCGAAGCGGATAAAGGTCTTCTTGAGAGTCTCGCAAGCCTTGCCGGCCTGGCGATTGCCAATGCCCGCGTCCTCGGAGGATTCCGCAATTTTTATTCGAACACGATTGAAATCCTGATCAGTGCGATTGAGGCCCGCGACTCCCGCATGGCTGGCCACTGCTGGCGCTTTGCCCAGCGGGCGACAACGCTGGGTCGCAAGCTCGGCCTGGAAGGTCAGGTATTAAAAGATCTGTACTATTCGGCGCTCCTGCATGACGTAGGATTCCTGAAAGTGGCCGGGGAGTGGAACATGTCACGCATCCTCATCATGGAATCCCCGCACATGGAGCAGACGCACCCGATCATCGGCGCGGACATGATCAAAGGGATCGATATTTTGAAAGGCGCCGCCCATCTCATCCTTTATCACCATGAGTGCTATGACGGTTCAGGTTTCCCGAAAGGCTTGAAAGGCGATGATATACCCCTGGGGGGTCACATCCTTTCGATTATCGAGAACTGTGAAGAAATGCGCATGAACGGCTATTCCCCTGAGCAGATCCGCACGATTATCGATGAGCAGGCCGGCCGCAAATTCCATCCCGAAGTTGCCAAAGCTTACGCGGACATCCTTCGTTCCGAAGAAGTCAAAGCCGCTTAATCCCTCGTATCCGCCTGATATAATCCGTCCCATGCGTAAGAAAATTACCGTGGTAGGCGCTGGCAACGTCGGCGCAAGTGCCGCCGCCTGGTTGGCTCAAAAAGGCATCTTCGACGTCGTTCTCGTGGATGTTATCGAAGGCATGCCTCAGGGCAAAGCGCTGGATCTCATGCAGGTGGGTCCCATCACCGGATCCGATGCCCAGGTGACGGGTGCCAACGACTATGGTCCTACCGCGGGCTCAGACCTCTTTATTGTGACTGCAGGCATCGCCCGCAAGCCGGGTATGAGCCGTGACGATCTGCTTAAAACGAACACCGGCATCGTGAAAGCGGTCGCCGAACAAATTAAAAAAACCTCGCCGAATGCCTTTGTGATAGTCATTTCCAATCCCCTCGACGCCATGTGCTATGTCATGAAACAGGTGACGGGCTTTCCGCGTGAGCGGGTGATCGGTATGGCAGGCGTTCTGGATTCCGCGCGGATGGCGACGTTCATTGCTCAGGAAGCAAAAACTTCCGTGAAAAACGTCACCGCGTTTGTCCTCGGCGGGCATGGCGATACGATGGTGCCCTTGCCCCGCTATACGACAATCTCAGGTGTGCCTATTACCGAAATATTATCGAAAGAGAAGATCGACGCGATCGTCAAGCGCACGGCCAACGGCGGCGCGGAAATCGTCGCTCTTCTCAAAACCGGCAGCGCCTTCTACGCTCCAAGCGCCGCGGCGGTCCAGATGGCCGAAGCGATCCTCTTTGATACGAAACAGATCCTTCCCTGCGCGGTCTGGCTGCAGGGGGAATTCGGCTTGAAAGATGTTTTCGTTGGCGTTCCTGTAAAGCTTGGTGCCAAAGGCCTCGAGCAGATCATTCCTCTGAATCTCCATCCCGAAGAACTCGCCGCCTTGAAGAAGTCGGCCGATTCCGTCCGCGAACTTCAACAGATCACCGGCTTATAAATGCTGCTCGCCGTTGACATCGGCAATACACACATCACGGTTGGCTTATTCCAGAGCAAGACGCTCAAACACACCTGGCGCCTGAATACGAACCGTCATTACACGTCCGATGAGTTGGGCGTGCATTTCCTCAGCCTGCTCGCGACACGCAATCTCGATGCTGCGAAACTTAAAGGGGTGTGCATGGCGAGCGTTGTTCCCTCGCTGGATGAACCTTTTCGCGCGATGTCCCGCACGTATCTCCGCCAGACGCCGCTCATCATTACCACGCGCAGCAGCCTCGGTGTAAAAAACCTTTATAAAAATCCGGACGAAGTAGGGGCGGATCGACTCGTCAATGCCGTGGCGGTCTATGCCTTATATAGGAAGGCGGCTATCGTGGTCGACTTCGGGACGGCTACCACCCTGGATTGCGTGACGGAAAAAGGGGAATATCTCGGGGGCGCCATCTGTCCGGGTATGGAACTTGCCGGGGAGTGGCTGGCGACCCATACCGCAAAATTACCGCGAGTGACGTTCCAGTCCGCTCCGAGCCGAGCCATTGGCAAGACCACAAAAGAAAGCTTGCAAAGCGGTCTTTTTTGGGGCTATATAGCTCTAGTTGAGGGTCTTTTACATCGCTTAACATTGGAAATGAAGGGCAAGCCGTTGATTTTGGTGACAGGAGGACTCTCTCCAGTCATTGGACCGCACTTAACGGCCAGTCCGAAAATAGTCCCGGATCTCACGCTGGAAGGCTTAAGGATCCTTTGGGAACGAAATCACTAGGGGGATATGATTATGAAAATGGAAAAGCTTTTTGCCGTGGCCTGTTCACTTGGACTCATTTCAGGGAGTGCTCAAGCTGCACCACCCGCCAATATCACCGAAGCCATTGCGCAAATCAACGCGGACGCTGCGCTCCTCAGCGGTTGGATGGGTCACGAATTCGCCAAAGCGATGCCGTTTAACTCGACAGCAGGCAATGCGGTTCCTTCTCAACTGAAGCTGTTCGGCGTCTCCGTGGGCGCGGGCCTTGTGGTCAGCGGAACGGACGTCGACAATGATGCTTTGCGGCACCTGGGCACCAACCTTGTGGACACTTCTGACATCGATATGCCATCTACGTTGCCTTTGCCCATGATCCTGGGTCATGCCAAGATTGGCTTACCGTTCGGTTTGGATGCCGGCGTTCGCCTGGGGGGTATTCCTTCTAACGATTTTGATGAAGGAGACACTCACTTTGAAATTTCGAATACGGTGTTCGGCTTAGACGTTCGAAAGATTCTCGTGGAAGACGGTATAGTAAAACCCTTCGGACTTACCCTCGGCTTGAACTACACCCACGCCAAAGGTCACATTACGGGGACGACCACGGTGGACACTCCCGTGTCAGGTTCCGGCGTGACCTTTACGAATGCCGTTGCCACGTCTCGAACCGATTGGGACACCGACAGCGTGGGAGCACAGGTGATCATCAACAAAAAGATCCTCTTCATGAATCCTTATCTCGGTGTCGCTGCCAACAAGAACTTCGGCGATATCGACTCCGCGATCACGAATACAGGCACCATCACACATACCGGCAGCGCAACCAGCGCGAGCTTGAACGGCACCGGCGGGTCAGCGCACGAGGGTATCAGCGATTGGGATATCCGCGGCATGCTCGGCCTGGAATTTACGTTCCTGCCCATGTTGAAGCTTGCCATTGGGGGAGAATTAGCCAGCCAGCACAAAATGGCCGGCAATATCGGTCTACGCTTCCAGTTCCACTAGAGTACAACTAACGCCGGAAAAGCCACCACGGCGGAAAACACTCCTACACTTCAGAAAACACGCCAACAGGGCGGCCTAAAAGCCGCCTTGTTGGTTTTTCCGACGTATTGGCACGTTTTCTGCCGTGGTGGCTTTTCTGATGTTAATTAATCTCTTTTTACACGAATTTACGCGCGAATTTGTCCGTTGACTTATCTGTGATTCTCCAGTAAACATTGTCCGCTGATTGATAAAGGCTACCTCTGGGCAACCAGGGTGTTTTCGCAAAGCTTCCGACCCGAAACTGAGAGCAGAAAGCAGAGACGGGTAGCGGGGCCACCAACTCAGAATGAACGAAAAGCGATTCTCATCGAGGGCGCTCTTTTTTTGCCTGGCTTTTACGCAGGCGGTTTTTTCTTTTGCGGAACCCGCGCGCGTCGATGATGTGCGTGGAAACGTAGAAAAGCGCGCTCCAGGAGCTCTTCAATGGCGTACCGTCGCCCCCGGCGAACGTATTGAAGAAGGCTCGATGCTTCGCACAGGCTCCAATTCTTCGGCCGACATCCTCACCGCTGAAGGCCACCACATCATCGTCAAAGCCGATTCCACCCTCCAATTCAAATCTCTGCAAGCCGGCGACACGAATGCCTTCCTTGAAAAAGGGCGCGTTACTTCTAAAGTTAAAAAGCTGAAAGAGCTGGAAAAGTTTTCTGTTCAAACACCCACGGCCGTGTGCGCCGTTCGTGGAACCGAGTTTGACACGATCACAGGCAATGGTGGGACACTCGTCGCCGTTCAGCACGGTGTCGTGGGTGTTTCACTTCCAGGCGCCGCCAATGAAGTTCGCGTGCCTGCAGGCCAGATGACCAGCGTGCGCAATGGCGCGATTGAGCTGCCGCGGCCGATCCCTCAAGATTCCAAACAGAAGACGGATGCCCCGATTGCGAGTGAAGCGCGGCACGAAGTGGGCCTCGACATGGACCGCAATGCGGTGATCGCAGCTGCTGCGATGGAACGGCGTATGGCGGACTATACAGAAGGTAAGAGCATCATCGATGTAGAAGGCCGCCGCGTACGGCTGGATGAATACATCGTTCGAACCGCCGCCAACCAATTTAAATTCGTGACTCTCAATGAGCGCGAGGATCGTCTCGATTACTTCTACTACAAAGGAACGTTTAACCAGGCACTGCCGGAGGACCTCTCAGTCGCACTCAAGGATATTCAGGGCAAGCTTGGCACTACCCAGCCGGATTATTACCTCACGGCCTACGAAACCGGCCAATCGAACACCCAGGATTCGATTCTTGATATTGCTTCCGGCGGGCACCTCGTGAAAATCGAAATCGATGGCTCGGGCGATTATGTTCTTACGGATCTTGCCGATTCAGCCAACACGCGCACGATTGCAAAAGCCGAACTCATCGATGCCATTAACGCTATCTATAAGGTTTACAACCCGCTGTCCGACAGCTTCGTGAACGTCACCGGGGCAGAACTCTCCCTTGTCAACAAACTCTCGGTCTATATTCCGGAGAAGGACAACTATCAGCAACTCGCAAGCGGCGACGTTTACTGGAAGACACGCTTTAACACCTACAGCCATACGATCAACGACGTAGCCAAATACAGTTATGTGCCTGCCGGAGCCGCCAACATGCTGGTCGTCGATCTGGATGCCACCAAGACTATTGCGGGCGGCTGGTTCTGGACTGTAGCGGAAGCTGACCCCAACAATGTCGATGCCACGATAACCCGCTATTACGGTGACGGTACCTTCGAAGAATACCGCACAGTCCTCATTGATGATGCCGGTAAGCCTGCGCCGCTGAGCGCATTCTCCGAAGTGACCTCAGGCGCCGAATACAAAGGCGAACTTTTGAAGTGGAACTACGAGCAGCAAGTAAGTGCGAGTGAATTTGAGGGACGGAAAATCGACCTGGTGGTCGAACCCAAAATATTCATCAAGAGCGGACTGATTAATTAACGACGTGAAAAAAGTCATTACAGCCTTGTTATTTATGTCACTGCCTGTGGAGGCCGTTGAGGTGAAACCGGTGGTCAACGCACAGCTTTTGGGAGGCCAGCACTACTACAAAGGGGAAGAAAGCTCCTTTGGCGGTTTTGCGTCGCTTGTGGCCGCTCCCTACATGAAATTCAACGATCGCTGGAGTCTCGTTCCTTTATATAGCGGCAATTACCAGGGAACCAAGCAGGTGCAGGATCTGGTAGGCGGGGGAACCCTTTTCCAGGACTCGCAAAATCACGATATCTCCGTCAAAGGCATTCGCGCTTTTGGCAACGGCCTCCGCCTAAAAGCTTATACAGGTTACGGCGTAGAGCTGCTGCGGGAAACTGAGGATGAAGACTGGACCGATGGACTCTATGACAACCGCAGACTTTCCATGGGCACGGAGTCCGAATGGTCCT
Source organism: Elusimicrobiota bacterium (assembly GCA_031364865.1). GTDB lineage: Bacteria > Elusimicrobiota > Elusimicrobia > 2-01-FULL-59-12 > 2-01-FULL-59-12 > JANLWZ01. The sequence continues at coordinate 1,988 of JANLWZ010000150.1, read as the reverse complement.
GGAAAAAGGATAACTCGGTTCGCTTCGCCTACGATCACTACCTGATTCGCTTCCCCAATTATGAAAGCCTGTCTTCTCAGGCGGCCAGTTCCGGACAAGGGCGCGAATTTGACGCACCCAACGTCCATGACTCGGCCAGCCACATGGTGACGCTCGGATCTCAATGGACAATGCCTGGTCGCGGTCTAGGGAATCTATCTGTCAAGCACGCCTGGACCCATTACGGTGATCAGCATTTAGTGGATGGTTCCGGCGGCCTGAGTGCTGACGTGCGCAATGACAGTATGCTCACATTGGCGACTTCCGGGACTTGGCCAATACTTACTGCTTCCAACTGCCGGTTGTTCAGCACCGTTTCGTATTCGCGCACTCGTCTTATCTCCAATCAGAATCACTATGACGCTTCACGCACGTTTTTTAATCCCAACTACTACGCCTATACCACCAACAGTATTTCGAATGAATGGACGGCGCTGGCGGGCGAGGCTCCCTGGACGCTGCAGCTGAACGGCACAGCGGCACGGCAAACCTATGCTGATCGTCTCGTGCAGGACAGCACAGGCGCGTACGGCTCTGAGGAGACTGAAGTCGATTATGCGACCGTCGGATTTTCGGTGTCCTATCCAATTGCCAAAGGATTTCAAGTGAAAGCGCTGACCGCTTTTGGGTGGAATGATTCCAACAACACCTACACCCAGGTTTATCAGTATCACTACAACACAATGAACTATTTTCTTGGATTCACGTATGCGTATTAACAAGTTCCTCATCGGCACGTTATTCGCCCTTGGGCTATTTCAGCCTCGAACAGTCTTTGCCATCGGTGCGGTGTCGGGCGTCACAGCAAATTCCATTTCACACGATACACTCGGCGTGACGTGGACGATCGATACGGCTTCCACCAATGGCTATGTTCTGGAGGTGTCTACCGACGCAGGCTTTGTGCCGATTTTTCAGTCTTCCGCAACCACGAATATCGGAGTAACGACCTTGACGGCGAGCGGCCTCATGCCCAACACGACGTACTTTATCAAGGTGGGCGCCATCGATGGAGGCGCAACAACCTACACCGCCGCTGTACCCCCTGAACGTGTCACCCTTGGGCCTCTCGTTTTTGGCAGCCAATTTCTGCTGACTACATCAGACACCATCAAAGTGGGCTGGCCGGCTTTGCCCGGTGGATCGGCAACAGGCTATAGCCTGGATGTTTCAACATCCCTAACGTTTACGGGCGCCATTTTTTCGTCCGCTACCTTCGGTGTCTTCAATTCGACGCTCATCGTTGGCGGCTTGCAGCCCCAGACCACCTATTACGCACGTGTAGCGTCTTATAACTGGTCTGGGATGCCCAACTGGTTCGGTGTTCCCTCATCGACCATGACTAAGACCATACCCACTCCCACCGGATTTTCAGGAACAGCAACAGGTCCTAATAACATCCAATGGGGATGGACTCTCGTTCCGGGAGCGACAGGCTATACCCTCTACAACGCCACAAACTCGGCCATCGTGGTGACAAACCAAGTTTCGAATATATTCACAGAAAACGGGCTGCCGGTGAACTCCTCGCACACGCGCGTTGTCACGGCATGGCAGAGCGGCGCACAAAGCGTGTGGTCCAGCAGCGTGACGCGCTTTACGCTGGCTAATCAGCCGGCGGTAGGCGGGGCTCCTGTTTCTAATGTCGGTACAAGTTCCTTCACGGTCACATGGAGCACTTCAAACAATCCTGGCTACACGCCTTACGAAGTCTCTGTCGCTCCGGTCAATACATTCGCTGTGAGTGTCACGACGCCGATACCCTTCAGCGCGCAGTTCACAGGAAACACTACAGCCCTGATTAATCTGTCGCCCGACACGACGTACTACTATCGCGTCCGCGCGCGCAATGGCGATAGCATTGCTTCGAATTTCGGCCCCACGAGCAGCACAACCACCTTGTCCGGACCCGTCGTCACAGGTCAGGGCTCAGCAAGCCTTGCTCCCAC
>JANLWZ010000097.1:0-2577 GCA_031364865.1 Elusimicrobiota bacterium | reverse complement strand
ACGGGGCGAAAATCTTATTGAGATGTTCCTGGGGAATACCACAACCCGTGTCTGAGATCTCAACCTGAAAACCCTTGTCATGGGCCTTTGTGCCTACGGTAAGCGTACCCCCTGAAGTCATCGCTTGGCAAGCGTTTTCCATCAGATTTACGAGGACCTGCCGGATCTCATCGTCATCCAGAACGACGTCCTGGTCAGGGAGCGCAAGCGACTTCTGAACCGTCACATTCGGCGGCACCTGGATGCGCTCCAGCGCCCGCTCCACCACGTCATCCACTTTTTGTGTCGAAGTATTCAGCGCCCGGTTGCGGGCAAAATCAAGGATGTCGCGGATGATCGTATTGGATTTGATGATTTCGGATTCCAGGATGCGGATGTGCTTTTCCATTTTGGCATCGAGACCTTCCTGGCCGGCCGCCGCCAGCATCTTTGTCTTTAAGAAGTAAACCGAGTTATTCATGACCGCGAGCGGATTCCGGAGTTCGTGACCTACGACGGAAGCCATCTGCCCGAGCGCAGCGAGTTTTTCCTGCGAAATCAATTGTTCCTGCGCTTCCTGCAGCGCGCGCGTGCGTTCCTGTACGCGTTTTTCCAGTTGAGTATTCCAGCGGCGAAGTTCGAATTGGGCACTGATCAGCCGGAATGTTTTATCTTTCAAGGAGTTCGCCATCCATACGAACTTTTCGGTGAGGGCGCCGAATTCGTCATCGGACGCCGGCACTTCCTGCACATCAAATTTCCCTTCCCCCACGAGTTCCATGGCTTTCTGCAGCTTCCGTACACGGCCCACGACCCATTGGCTGATGAAATAGGCGATGACACCGACCACAAAAACGACACACACGAGGAGCCCGTTGACTTTCGAACGCATCTGCGAGGACGCGCGATACGCTTCTTCGGTGGGCTGCTGCACGATCACGCGCCACTTGATGCTCTGCAGCGGCACCGTGGCGTACGTGTCCAGAAATTTGTTGCCTTTTTCGTCGGCAAATTCGATAGCGCCAAAATCGCCTTCCTCGCCCAAGAGGGCGGCGGAAATTTCCGGAGGCGGCGTCGTGGAGAGAAGGGTCTGGATATCCGGATGCGCGATCAGCTGGCGATGGTTCATATCCACGATGTAAACGTATCCCTTTTTACCGACCACGAGATCCTTGATCAACGAACTGACATCAATCAGGTTGACGACGCCCATCAGCACGCCCATCGGCCTGCCGGGAATGCGCTCAATGGGGACGCCGATCGTAATACGGGGATAGCCTTCGGGCGATCGCGACACTGCACTCAGGTAGTTGCCGGCCGAAAGGACTGTACGCAGAGCCGCGGCATTTTCTCTGGACGCTTTCGCGCTGGAGAATCGGTTGACCACCGCAATTTCACGTCCCTGAAGGTCGAGGACGGCCATCCGCATGAACATGGGATAGGCATTCATGACATTGCTGATGATCGCGTTCTGGTTCCGAGGCTTCATCGTCAGAAAATCTTCGGACTTATGCGCGACCTGGAGAATATTCTGAATGTTGTCCATGTAAGCGGCGACGTTGCCTGCCACTTTTTGAGCGATCGCCAGTTTTACGTCACGGCTTTCTTTTTGGATGAAGTAATCGCTGACGCCTATCAGGAGGAATCTGGCAAAAAGAATAGGAACAATGGAAAGCGGCAGAAAAATGAGGAGGAGTTTGTGAAGCAATTTGCCACGGGAAGGTGTCTCCTCAGAGTCACGAGAAAACACAGGCGCCAGGCGTGCTACTTTGTCCATGAAGGACCCTGTTTTCCCTTGTGCTCCCAAGATGGTCTCTTGTTTTTCCATATCAGTTTGTAATGGAAATCTCCACTTTGCTCGCCGATCCAATCTTACCGCCGGCAGCCTCCACTCTTTTGGGATCAACCCCGTATTCGGTCACAAGGGTCTGACGGATGCGTTCGGACCGCTGGTCCGCGAGCTGCTTTGCATTGGCTTCGGAAGAAGTGGCAAAACCCGTCACGCGGACCTTCTGCAGCGGATAAACCTCAAGCGTCTTGCCGATTCGTTCTAATGACGCTTTCACCGTCGGCTTGAGATCGCTCTCCCCCGCATCAAATTGGATCACTTGCTTCCAGATGGCGTTGGAAGAGTCTTCTTCTTCAACGACCGCCGCGTCAGGCTTCACTGGCGCTTTTACCGGTTCTTTAACCGGCGCGGCTGCAATAATAGGAACGGGCTTGGCTTTAGGCGTGGTTTTGGGCTTGGCTGCTTTAACAGCGACTTGCGCCTGTGTACGTTCTACTTGCACGGTGAGCAGCTGTGTTTTGTCGGTACCATCGGCATTGGCAGCCACAAGTTTGCAGACATACTTGCCGGCAGGAACGAAACCGCCATCCTTTTGTCTCCGGCCGTCCCAGCTTACCCTTTTAAGGAGATTTCCTTTACCCTCAAGAACGTAGATGGCTTCGCTTTTTTTATTGTCGGTCGTTTCCGGGGCGATAGAGAAGCGCCAATTCGACACCTGCTTCGGCGTAATGGCCGCCAGATCCAGCGCTGTCTGCTCAATCTTGGGGTTTGGCAGCTGCTTGATATAGTCCACCAGCACCCGCACCTTC
>JANLWZ010000074.1:0-6096 GCA_031364865.1 Elusimicrobiota bacterium | reverse complement strand
CCAAGCGGGCCGCTTGAGCGTTTCAAATCCCGGTTGAAAAGCCAGTAAGGAGATGGTCTTCAGATCGAACCACGCGTTGTTCCAGACAATATCCGGCTCAGGAACCTTCAGTTCCTTCTCCAGGACCGGCCCCCAGGTACTGCTATCCGATACTTCCGCCCGGACAATCACACCTTCGCGGCGTTCCCGCAGCGCTTCGGCCATGACGCCCAGAAAATCCTCATCTTTTTCTTCATTCAACGTAAGCTCGGCTCCCCGCGTGAGGCGCATCAGACCTTTCTCCTGGATCTCATAGCCCGGGAAAAGATCGGAAGCATAGAAGTCGATGATGTCTTCGAGCAACACAAAAGGATGCAGCTTCTCCGTTGGCAAAAACACGAGCCGCGGAAAACCCTTCTGGGGAATTTCCACAACGGCGGTCTTTTGAACCTCAGGCTTCTGGATATCGCGGAGATGGACAAGCATGTGTAGGCGCAAATTGGATAGGACGGGACGCGGCCGCTCCGTATCAAGAGCAACGGGGGTCAAGACGGGAAGCAGTTCTTTAGAAAAGTAAGCGCGCAGGTATTCGAGCTGTGCGGGGGAGCAGCTTTCCGGACGCTGACGGATGAACCCGGCGGCTTCGAGCTCCGGCACGAGAACTTCCATGAAATGGTGGTTCATATTCTCCATCAGCGCGCCGGCTCTCTTGCGCACGAGATCAAACTGCGACCGCGAGCCGACGAGGCTGGCGATGCGCACCATGTAGAACTCATCGAGATTAGAACTGACGATGCCGATGAACTTCAGGCGTTCCAGGAGGGGAAGCGAGGAATCTTTTCCTTCGGCCAGAACCCGGGCGTTGAACTCCAGAGCAGAGAGTTCACGATCGAAGAAACGTTCCATTTTAACCCCTCACCCTGGAAGTTCCCTCTCCCTTGGGGAGAGGGTCGGGCAGAGATCGGGGTGAGGGGTGAAATTCTGGCGAGCCCTGCCGCATCACGACAGTAATACCGAGAAGATCGGTAAGCATCTCCGACTTACGAACGAGAGCTTGTCGCTCCAGGGAAATATCGCCTGCCTCTTCCGGAACCCAGATGGTGCATTGAGAAGCTTTACGCTCAATCGTGATCGACTTGCAGCGCTGTTGGTGACCGGCATCAAGGCCTTCGGCGATTCGAAGGATGCCGGAAAGTTTGGCCACAATCGCTCGGTCCGGACGGGAGAGTGCCATATAGTTGGGATGGGTGAGCTTGGGTTGTGAACGACGGTGATACCGCGCGGCATTGGCCACGATATCCTTATCGGATTTTCGCAATCCAAAGATTTCGGCCGCCTGAATCAGGTAGAAGCTGTGCTTGTGATGACTCGTCGCGGCGACAAAGGAGCCGATGTCATGAAGAATACCCGCCACTTCGAGAAGTAAACGTTCGCGTGGCCCAAGTCCATGGTCCTCCTGCAGCGCGTCAAAGAGCTTGAGCGCGTTGGCCGCGACGACAAGGGCGTGCTGTTCGTCATACTGGTATTTCTTGCCCAGACTGCGTGCGGAACGGATCACTTGCCTCGAGAGATCTGTACGCTTATTGCCGGAGAGGAGCTGCGCCATTTCGAGCAGCAGGCCGTCCCGGATGCTGACCATGGGTATAAGAATCGTTTCCGCTTTTGTCTCCGCGAGGAAGTTCGCATAGACGAGGAGCGAGGCATAGAGAGTCTCCGCATCGGCATAAGGAATAGCGTAAGTCTCCGAGATTTCATCCGCGCTCATCTTGGAGAGGGTTTTCAGAAATTCGGAGAAATCTTTGACCGCGATGATCGCGGTTTGATCGCCTTCTTTTTTGAGCTCTTTGGCGACAAAACGCATGCTCGCGCCAAGGGCGATCAAGCTATCGACCGTGGTGAGGTCAAACTCCTGCTTAAATTCACGCGCCATGGCTCCAATGCGGCGCTTGAGGCTTCGCTGCAAGGTAGCCGCATCCGCTTTGCCAAGCTCTATCTGATCCGGCAGGCGCAGTGGACCGATGGGCAGCGTGCGCGTCAGCGTGACGTCGCCCGCCAGCATTGCGATAAGCTCGGTACTGCCAGTCCCCACTTCGATGATCAACGAGTTGTGCTTGTCGAGATCAAACCGGCCGCGAAGCGCCTGCTCAACGGCGATCAGGCCGAGGCGGTTTTCTTCTGCGCCTTCGATCACTTCGACATCAATGCTCGTGCGAACGAACACCTGATCGACAAAATTGTCACGGTTGACCGCTTCGCGCACGGCGCTCGTTGCGATCGCATGCATACGCCGGACGCCGTAGGTGTCCAAAATAGATTTGTAGTTCGTGAGGATTTCAATCCCGCGGCGGATGGTGGCCGGCGAAAGGCGGCCTGTGGCAAAGACGTCTTTGCCGAAAGTCACTGGCTTTTGGAGGTTTTCCAGATATTTGATGGATTGATTGGGGCCGAGCTCCGCGATCACCATACGGATGCCGCTCGAGCCGATATCGATGACAGCCGCGACGCCGGTCGATGGAGTTTCGGGGGACATCATCGGGCAGCGCCGAACTTATCCCACGCTCTTTTGGCACCGCCCATCACGATCGCATAATCGCCCAGTTTCGCTGCCGCCACTTTGACGTTCTTGACGAGCCCTGGCATGGCCAGACTGCGCATCGTCTGCGCGGATTCAGAAACGATGAGACGCGGCATGGCTTCCACGAGGCCGCCGCCCAGGACGATCAATTCAGGGTTGAGAACGTTGACCAGATCCGCCATCACGCGGCCGATCAGGCGGGATTTGCGGCGCATGAGCTCTCCAATGACTTTATCGCCCGCTTTGATCGCGTCCACCAGTTGACTGCTCTTAATATCGAGAATGTCTGTACCGGCACTTTGCAAAAGATCTGGCGCCATTTGCCTTGCGGCCAGCCCTGCGGACTCGGTGGCGATTGAAAGCCGGGAACAGAGCGCTTCAAAACATCCCTGACGTCCGCAGCCGCAGCGAGCGCCATCGCGGTCCATGTGGACGTGGCCAATTTCGCCTGCGCCACCCGTGGCGCCGGCGTAGAGTTCGCCATTCAAGATGAGCGCACCGCCGATGCCAGTCCCTATGAAGATCCCTATCACATGGTCAAATCCTTTGGCAGCGCCAAACTGGTGCTCACCAAAGAGTCCGACATTCACATCATTTCCTAAAACTACAGGGAGCCCGTACATCCGCTCGATCTTGGTAGCGAGCGGCATCCTGCTCATAAAGCTCAAGTTGGGAGAAGAAACGACGAAGCCGCGCTTTTCATCGATCAGGCCGGGGCAGCCAATACCGATGCCCGCGACTTCCGACTTTTTGACGTCGTGTTGGCGCAGGAGTTCATCGTAAGCGTCTTTCAGCGCGGTAAAGAAATAGCGCTCGCCTTTCTGAGGTTTGCTGCGGGTCTTCACCTCAGAGAGCGACTTAAACTGGCGGTCATAGAGATTCACCAGAATCTTCGTGCCGCCCAAATCACAACCAATAACGTAACGCTTTTTCTTTGCCATACAGGTCCTTGCGGATGTTGGGGATGTTTGTGCTGCTAGCCTAAGGTACGGAAGTACGTCAGGCCCTATTCTACCTCGACGGAGGGTGCTGGTGGGCGTTTTTCGGAGCCGTGCCGGATGTCCTTCCCGGCCACGACAAAGACGACATCTTCGGCAATATTGGTGGCATGGTCGGCGATTCGCTCCAGATTCCGTGAGATCAGGATGAGGTCGAGAGCCCTTTTGATGGTCGAGGGGTCGGAGATCATGTAGGTAAGCAGTTCGCGGAAGACCTGAGCCTTCAGTTCGTCCACCTGGTCGTCCCGTATGAGGACGGATCGGGCCAGGTTCTCATCCTTCTCTACAAATGAATCCAGCGCGTCTTTTAGCATCTTTTTTGCTATCTCCGCCATCCGGGGAACATCGATGAGCGGCTTCAGTTGTGGCTCCTGAAGCAGATATTCCGTGGTCTGGCAAACATTGACGGCCTGGTCAGCAATGCGCTCGAGGTCTGAGTTGATCTTCATGGCGGCGGTGATAAACCGGAGGTCAGACGCCGCCGGTTGGTGCAAAGCGATCATCTTGATGCAGCGGTCATCCACCTCAATCTGTAGCTGGTTCACTTCCTGCTCATGCCTGTAGACGTCCTGAGCCAGTTCGGCCTTCCGGTCCACAAGCGCCTTGATGGCGATATGGATCATGGTCTCCGCGAGGCTGCCCATCGTGAGCAGCCGCTCTTTTAATTGCTGTAAATCTTGATCGAAGTGCCGTTCCATAGTGGACTCCTATTTTATCCGAACCGGCCGGTAATGTAATCCTGTGTTCGACTATCTGTTGGGTTGGTGAAAATCTTGCCCGTTGCTCCGAACTCAATCAGTTCTCCGAGGAACATATAACCCGTAAAATCGGAGATGCGTGCTGCTTGCTGCATGTTGTGCGTGACAATAATGATCGTGTAGTTCTGCTTCAACTCAAGAAGGAGCTCCTCAATTTTTGCGGTAGCGATCGGATCCAGGGTGGAACAGGGCTCATCCATCAGTAAGACTTCCGGATCATTCGCCACCAAGCGGGAGATGCAGAGGCGCTGTCGCTGCTCAGGTGAAAGCGATAATCCGGAATCTCCAAGCCGGTCCTTCAGCTCATCCCATAGACCAGTACTTCGCAAGCTTTTTTCAATGACACCATCGAGCTCACTCTTGGTCTTATTCCCATGGATCGAAGGGCCATAAGTGACATTCGAGGCAATCGACAGCGGAAAGGGATTGGGGCGCTGGAACACCATCCCCACGCGTTTGCGTAAGACGGTTAGAGGAAGTGTCTTCGAATAAATATCTTCTCCCGCCAGCAAAACCCGTCCTTCGACACGCGCTAAAGGGATGAGATCATTCATTCGATTGAAAACGCGAAGCAAAGTGGATTTTCCGCATCCCGATGGGCCGATGATCGCGGTGATAGCACGTTCCGGTATTTTCAATGAGATATTTTTGAGCGCATGAAAATCTCCGTAATGCAGCTGCAGCGCCTGGGTCTCAATTTTAGGGGAGACACCGGGAAGCTTTGCAGTCATGGGTGGCCTCACATCCGGCTTTTCAGGAGTTTCCACGCTCATCCAAACCTGCCTGTCACATAGTCTTCAGTCTGTTTTTTCGCGGGGTTCGTGAAAAGTTCTTGTGTACGGCTCAACTCGATCAAGTCACCCATGAGGAGAAAGGCCGTTTGATCAGACACGCGCGATGCCTGCTTAACATTGTTGGTGACCAACACAATCGCCATTTCCTTTTTCAAATTCGTCAGCGCCTCTTCAATCTTGGCTGTTGAGATCGGGTCGAGTCCAGAACAAGGTTCATCCTGAAGCAGAATCGGAGGTCTCAGCATCAAAGCACGTGCTAAACAAAGACGCTGCTGCTGGCCCCCCGATAAATTGGTTGCGGGCATGTCCATCCGGTCTTTGACTTCTTCCCACAGGTAGGCTGCTTTGAGGCAAGTCTCCATCTGCTGGGAAAGCTCGCCTTGATTAGCATGCCCTAAGAGCGAAGGCCCAAATCGCAGATTATCAGAGATAGAGAGAGGGAGCGGCGTAGGAACAGAAAATACCAGACCGGCTTTCCTCCGAAGGGAAGGAATATTGACGCTAGGGCCAAAAACCGGCTCGCCGCACAGATACACTTGACCCTGCACGTGAAGACCACCGTCTAAGTCGATCAGTCGGTTGGTGGCGCGCAATAACGTCGTCTTGCCGCTGCCCGCCGGCCCTATCACGCCTAGAATCTCGCCGCGATCCACGCCTAAAGTCAGTCCGTTGAGGATCGTCTTCTCGCCGTCTTTGACGCTTAGGTTTTCAATCTCCAGCACCCGTCGCATCATTGCACCGCCCTTAGACGCCGCCGGATTCGTGATCGAATCCAGATCGCCGTAAAATTGAGCGTGAACGTGAGTGCCAGCAGGATGAACACCGTCGCATACAAGATCGGTTTGGTCGCTTCCACGTCGGGAGATTGGGTGGCAAGCACATAAATGTGGTAGCCCAGTTCCATGAATTGATCCGTGAGTTTTTTAGGCAGGTACGGCAGATAATAAGCCGCTCCTGTAAAAAGGATGGGAGCCACTTCCCCGGCGCCCCGA